>JAKJGD010000463.1 GCA_022704585.1 Spirochaetota bacterium
GAAAAGCCTGTGCTTGTCCTCTTCGTTAAAACCCGGCCCCTCGTTCCACACCGAAAACGAAAATTTTTTAAAACCCTTCGTTACGGAAACCTTCAGGGTGCCGCCCTTGTTCCCGTACTTGATTCCGTTGCTGAGCAGGTTGACCATTACGATTTTCACGAGCGCGGGATCGCAGCGTACGGGAATAATAGCTGACCGGTAATCCCGCTCGAGCCTCATCCCGCGCTCCTCTATCTGCGGCATCAGAAGCTCGATAGCGGGTTCAACTATGTCTTCCATGAAATCGATCAGGCCGGGATTCGACTCCATCATACTGCTTTCAAACCTGGCCAGATTCAGGTACTGGCTCGTCAGCGCTTCAAGGTATTCGGCCTTTTTAACTATCCGGCTCAGGATCTCCCGCTGCTTCTCGTCCATTTTACCATAGTACCCTTCTGACAGGGTTGTCACCAGGGTCACGATCGAGGACACGGGGCTTTTCAGCTCATGCGACACGAAGCCCAGCATCTCCATATAGGCCTGGTAGTTCTTCTCGATCTGGTCAAGATGGTACTCCTTTTCAACCTGGTAGCGCAGTATCTTCGCGAGCTCCTTGAGAACGGCTACCGCATGGTCGTTAAATGCCCCGCTCGTGCGCGAGGAACAGGCGATAAATCCGACCGCTTCTCCTGCAATTACAGGTACGGCAACGACTGAGCGTATTCCTTCCCGGACAAGAAGATCAAGGAGCCCCTCCCCTCCATCGGAATCCGTTCCCCCTTCCAGGTCATCGATAGTTACGTGTCCCTCCCGGGTAATCTTTTCAGAGAGGGCCTCGGGCACATCGGCGGTATGGCCCTTCTTGACAAAAAGCGGCCCGTAATCGGCCGCCAGATGGCGGACCTCAATGCGTCTTCCCTTTTCGTCCATCAGGCCGACATCAAGGCGGTTACAGGCTATCATCCTTCTGATGCCGGCGAGAAGGTCCGGCATGAGGTCCTCAAGGGACGCTCCGCCCGTCATCGTGCGTCGAATCTCATCAATGAAGCCCGCATCTTCAGCGTTCATACCTGTTTTGTTCACCTGGCGCTCCCATGAAAAGTCCCGCTTAGAATAATATATATAGGGGACTTATTTTTTCAAGAAGAATACGGATCCGGGACGCGGGGGAGGTGTGGCATTTTTTATCCTTGACATATACTTTTTTCCCGGGTTTTCATAAAACTCATAATGAGTGCGGACCCTGAGGCATGACGAAACTGCAGATGAAATTGCGGGATGCGATTATATTACTTGACGCAGTCGTATACTCCTCCCGGGATGAGCGGCTTGATGCTGAAATCCTGACGGCCCGGGCAAGTGACCTTATGAGCGAAGTTCTTGCAGAAGACGCCGCGCCGGACATTTTGCTCACCGGGCTGTGTAACGCACAGGTCATCCGTACGGCGTCGGTTTTCGGGATCAAGGCCGTTGTGTTCGTCCGCGGCATTATCCCCGAAAAGAAAATAATCGACCTTGCAATTGATGAAAATGTCGTCATCATGACAACCACGCACAGCCTGTTCGTCTCGAGCGGTCTCCTCTTTGCAGGCGGCGTACACGGAACACCGAGAAATAATTAATCTCAGGAATAGAGAAGGCGATTCGAGAATGGAAATCAGGTTCAACAAGACGCTTGAAATTCTCTACGAATTGAAGGTCGGAGACGCAATGAAGCAGGAGGTCATAACAATCGGTCCCGGCGACACCATGGCCATGCTCAACGATACAATGAGCAAGCACCGCCTGAGCGGGGTCCCGGTCGTTGAAGGCGGGAAACTGGTCGGTTTGATCAGCATATCCGATATAATTTCCTGGCTCATAAAAGGCGGCGGTGATGCCCTCATACAGGACTGGATGGTTAAGGACCCCCAGTGCCTGTACACCGACCAGCCGCTGATCCACGCCATCAAGCGGTTCGACCAGCTGGGATACGGCCGCTTCCCCGTACTCGACCGGGAAAGCGGTCAACTCTCGGGCATCATCACCAAAGGGGACATCATCCTGGGGACCCTTCACAAGATGGAGCACGATTATAGCGAAGAGGAGATCCGCCAGTACCGCGCAAGCCACTTCTTTGAAGACATCAACGCCGACCATATCGACCTGTCCCTTAGTTTCAACATTGCCGGACTGGACTTTGACAGGGCAGGCATCGCATCAACCACGATGAAGAAAAACCTGAAGCGACTTGGCCTGCAGCCGGATGTGATCAGGCGCGCTTCGATCGCGTCTTACGAGGCCGAGATGAACCAGGTCATCTACGGCGGCGGCGGGACCATGCGGTTCAACATCAATGATGAGAAAATTATTATCCTTGCGGAGGACCGGGGTCCCGGAATCGCGGACATAGATCTTGCCATGCAGGAGGGCTATACAACGGCAGAGCCGTGGGTGCGCGAGCTCGGCTTCGGTGCCGGTATGGGCCTGCCCAACATCAAGAAATGCGCGGACAAATTTGAGATAACGTCAACCCCGGGCGTCGGTACGACGCTGCGGATCGAGATACTTATTACAGGAGCCGGCAATGAAACTACAAGAGATACGTGAAAAACTCGACCTCGCACTTAAAAGCTCGGTTCAATCCCTTGACGTCGAAGTCACGGCCGCTTATTCGAGCGACATACTGAGTGATGTCATTTCTCACGCCCGGGAAGGAAACATCTGGTTAACGCTCCATACGCATTCCAACATCGTGGCTGTGGCCGTTCTTCAGTCGCTGGCAGGCATCATCCTGGTAGGCGGCCGTCAGCCGGAGG
>JAKJGD010000464.1 GCA_022704585.1 Spirochaetota bacterium
TACTTCTCCCTGATGGTTTTCGCTTCGTTCTTGATAACCAGCTCGAGCCGCTTCGACGCCTCTTCCGCGAGGGCGGCATTCGCCGCCTCCTGCGCCTCGAGCAGGCGCTGGTAGTCTTCCTGGGGAAACTTCGCGTCGATCGGGAGCCACACGATGTCGTCCCGGTCGCCGGTCCTGCCCGGCAGCCGTATGGCGAACTCGACCCGGTCCGCGCTCCGCTTCTTGGTGGCCACGTTCTCGGCGTACTGCTCCGGCGCCAGCACCTGCTCCAGCAGTATGCCGAGCTGGATCTCGCCCCATATCCCGCGCGTCTTCACGTTGGTCAGGACGTGCTTCAGGTCCCCCACGCTCGAGGCCAGGGTCTGCATCTCGCCCAGGCCCTTGTGCACCTGCTCGAGGCGCTCGCTCACCATGCGGAACGACTCGCCGAGCCGCTTCTCCAGCGTGGACTGGAGCTTCTCATCCACGGTCACCCGCATCTGGTCCAGCTTCTTCGAGTTCTCCTGCTGCAGGAGGGTTATCCGCTCCTCGATGGTTTTCCGCATGCTCTCCAGCCGCTGGTCGTTGGTGCCGGTGAGGTTGACGAGCTGCCTGGAGAACGAGTCGAGCTGGGCCTTGTTCGCGGCAAAGGCCTCGCCCAGGCGCCGGATCATCGACTCGCCGAATGTGGCGAACACCTTCATCAGCTCCTCGCGCATGTCGCGAGCGTTCGTCCCGGCCTCGATCCTGTTCTGGGTGACCTCGGTGCGGATGGCCGTCTCGACCCCCTTGATGGCCTTCTCGAAATACTCGAGCGCAGACTGGAACTGGCCCAGCAGGTTATCGTTGCTGGCCCTTGAGGCCCGGTACGAAAAGAAGATATTTACGAGGAGCAGAAACAGGATGAGCGCGGCAAGCAGCATCAGAATCATCGTTACATTCATGAAAAACCCTCCGGAACCATGACATATCGCGCGACAGGCAACGCCTCCGCGCAGGCCCACCCTTGTATACGAATACACCCGCATAAAAGAGAAAAAAGCAATAAAAAATGGGCCGCACCGTAAAATTTATTCGCGGGCGCACAGGACGCCATGGGCCAGTATAAAGATAGCGGAACAACAGTGACAGGAGATGTCAGGGTGCGGGAGATGGGAATTTTTTTTAATATGGCAGCAATTGCAGCACAGAAGAAGCACCGGGAACAGGAAAGAAATACAAAAGAATTGACAGGAGAAAACCCGGGTGTTATACTCCAGAAACCCGGTATCCGGGCATAACCGGCTTTGCAAGGAGAAGGACATGAAACGAACAGTGCTTGCCTGCATGATGGTGATGATAGCTGTCGCGGCCTATGCCGAGCTCCCGACAATCGCGGTCATGGACTTCACTTCCACGGAGATACACCGGCAGTACGGGGTAAAGGCCGCGGAGCTGGTGCGGCTGAACCTGATCAACAGCAGGGAATACACGGTGATCATGAAGAGCCAGACGGCCCGGGCGCTCGCGGCCCAGGGCATCCAGCTTGACGCCTGCTTCAGCATCGACTGCGCAACACGGGCCGGGAAGATGCTTGGCGCATCGCGGGTGGTGACCGGCACCCTGATGAAGACCGGCACGAAGGTCATCATGACCGGGGTCATCGTGGACGTGGCGACCGGGGCGAGCGAGTACAGCGAGTCGTCGACCGCGCCGGGGGTCGACGACATGAACGACGCCGCGGTCAGGCTTTCGAAGAAGCTGTCCCGCCGCCTGGAAAAAGCGGTCGAAAAGGACGCCGCCCGGGACAGGAAGAAAGCCGGTAAAATGGATAAGAAGGGGGGAAAATCACGCAGGGTGGCGGCAATGCAACTGTAAAGGAATTTATTAAAAAGTTCGGGCTGGCCGTCGGCACCTCGGCCTTCCCGGTCTGGAGCGGGAGCTTTGTCACGGGGTTCGACGCGGGCGGCCTCACCTTCACGGTGCTGAAATCATCCAGCGCCGCGTGCATTGTATATTACTATGGCTTTTTCAAGCCCGGGTATGAAAAATATTATGACAATAAAAAGACCAGGCAAAAAACGTACGAACTTGTTTATACTACTTTTCCGGCTCCAATAACGACTGTGTTTATTGCAATACATTTAGGGAACGAACCCAAATCGCTTGATAAGTACTCCAGGGATTACGACAAGGCTTTTATGTACATCGGCCTCATCGGCCTCCCCGTATTCACTATTGTGGACATGATCTATTCGGGCATTATGGTGTCACGGCATTACAGCAGCATCATCGCGACGCAGGGCGGCGGTGCAGGCGCGGTTTCCTGGCTCGCTGCGCCCCGCCTGTACGAGACCGAGCGCATCTTTCAGAGAAACGGCGAGGCCGTGACCGCGCGGATGTCGGTTATTGACGGCGCGAATGTGGGGGTCTCGTACCAGTTTTAAGGGCCGTCATGTTTATATTAAAGGATAATCAACTCCGGTAATACGCGCGCTCATCTCCCACAGGCGTGAATGGAAATCCGGCCCGGATTTCAGCTTCGGCTCCTTCATTTTCATGAAGCGGAAATACTTTCCGCTCACTCCATCGACCTCGTGAGACGACGCCAGGTGTATGGCGGTGCGCGCCGCCCTGGCCGCAGAGGGAAACGTCAGCTGGATAATGGCATCGGCGATATAGGGAAGCAGCCCAGGCTTTTTCGAGATGCCGGTGGCCATGGGGCCCGGGTCCACGGCATTGACCGTAACGCCGGTCCCATCGAGCCTGCGGGCCAGCTCCTGCGTGAAATAGGCCACCCCGAGCTTTGACCTGC
>JAKJGD010000465.1 GCA_022704585.1 Spirochaetota bacterium
GGTGCCGCCCTTCACCAGGATCTCCCGCTCGCCGATTTCGATCACTGCGCCCATTTGTTTGAGTATCGTAACAGCTTCCCTGTCGCCCTGGGTGTCGCCCCAGTCCAGCCCCTTCAGCGTTACCGTTGATCCGGTAACCGCCGCGGCCACCAGGAAAAAGGTCGCGGATGAGAAATCCGCGGCGATTGGCTCCTTGAACGCCGGGTATCCCTGCCCGCCGGGTATGTCGAAGGATTCGTAGTCGTTGTTCACGTACCGTATGCCCAGGCGGTCAAGCCAGCCCAGGGTCATTGTGACATACGGCTTCTCGTTCAGGAGCGGGACGGTTATCCGGGTATCGCGCTCGGCCAGGGGCGCTGCGATCAGGAGCGAGGTCAGGTACTGGGATGTCACCGCGCTGATCTCGGTCGAGCCTCCCTGTATCTTCCCCCGCACCACGACGGGCGGCATGTCATTGCCCCTGGTGGAGAAAGCGGTGCCCCCCAGCTGGTTGATGCACCTGATGAGTCCGCCGGCGGGCCTGCTCCGGATCTGGTGGTCGCCGGTGAAGACCGTGGCCCCGTCCGCGAGAGCGGCTATGCCCAGGCCGATATAGAGGGAGGTACCCGAGTTGCCGACATCGACCACATTTTCCGGCACCGCGGGCTTCCCCGCGGTCCCGGTGACCTGCCAGGCCCCCTCCGCTTCGTCGACCCGGGCGCCGAAGGCGCGCACCATGTCCATGCAGGAGCGCGTGTCGGAGGAGACCAGCGGGCGCTCGATCACCGACCTGCCGTTGCCGAGCAGGCCGAAGACCAGCGCCCTGATGGTGTGGGATTTCGACCCGGGCATGTTCACGGCGCCGCCCAGGGCTGAAGGACGCACGACATACTTCATGCTGCCGCTCCTACGTACCCTGCTGCATGGCGGGTTTTCTTCTTGTGTAAACGCCGATGTAATAGGGCTCGGAGATCACCGTGCCGTTCAGCGCGTACAGCTCCGTCAGCCGTTCGCGGTGTTCCTCGACGACATGCATGGGGTCTGCACTCCCTGCCGGCCGGAAGGGAGCCAGGTGGGCCGAAAGCGCGGCCAGGTCGGCGGGATAGTATTCCATATGCCCCTTGATAAAGGAGAACTCGTTAAGGTCCATGAATGTTCTCAGGTCGTCCCTGAGATAATAATCGTTATGGAGGGGGAAGGCCTCTTTCATGAAATCGTCGTAAATTCCATCGAGGTCTTCGTCATGCAGCACCGTCCCCGACAGGACGAGAATGCCTTCGAACTGGGTTGCCCGTCTGAACTCGTCCACGACGGTCCCTGATTCGAGAAAGTCCAGGTAGTCCGCGCTTATAAGCAGGTCTGCGGCGTAGTAGTCGACAGGGAAGGCGTTGAATTCCCCGTTTATGAAACGGATCCTTGACGCTGCCTCGTCCTCGCGATGGCTTTCGATGAACGCATGTATTACGGCCATTGACGGCTCGACCACGGCGATATAGGCGGTGCTGTTCAGGGCTATTTCATGAAGGAGACGGCCGCTTCCCAGGCCGGCCTTGACAATCACGCCGGGATTGTATGTCTTTATCACGTCAAGCAAGCTGTCGCGAAGCTTCTCGAACCTTTTTTCCGGCTCTATAAGGACACCGCGCTCATGGTCATACTCGATAAATCCGATAATTTCCTGCAGCCTTCCCATTCGTGCCACCTCTCATGAAGGGGTTATTGCCCTCCAAATTTTTAATTGCAACACTTTTTTAGCCGGCTCCGGCATTATTTGACCGGTCTGCGGGAAAAAAATGAGGCGGAACGATGGCCGTAAATCCATCTGACATAATCAGAATTATTATTGACAGACGGATGCGGCGGGGTGACTATTCGCATCAATGTGTAACGGCGCGCCCGTCTATCCCGGCATGAATGAGCGTGCTTCAGAGGCATCTGCGCGCCGCGGCGGACGGAATACGAGGAGGACCGGATGAAGGACGACAGTGTCTACTATGATTCATATAAAGAGGAGCGGGACCTGGTTCTCGAGTATAACCAGGTAGACCTGGCCGATGCCAGGATCACCAATATCATGGGTATCGGCGTAGACAATCTTACCCGCCAGCAGGCGGTCGTCAGGATCATGGAAATGATCAAGGCCGGCGGGGTGTACCATGTCATTTCGCTCAACCCGTACAAGATCATCCGTTTCAAGGCGAATTCCGACCTTCGCCTCATCGCCGGTGCCGCCGACATGAGGCTTCCTGCGGGCGCGGGAATCCAGTGGGCCTCGAAGATGCTGAAGACGCCCATACGGGAGCGCATAGATACGCTGAGCCTCATCATGGACATCGTCCGGATATCCGAGATCAAGGAGTTTTCCATTTTTCTGGTCGGAGGCAAGCCGGAGATAACCGAGCGGGCCTTCTTCAATATCAGGAAATCATTTCCCAAGATCCGCATCGTGGGACGGCACGGCGGTTTTTTCAGCGAGGACCGCGAGAAATCGGTCATCGAGGCCATGCGGAAATCCGAGGCCAATATCGTGTTCGTGGGGCTCGGCTTTCCCCGCGAGGACAAGTGGATACACAGGATCAAGAATGAGTTCCGTAACGCCGTGTTCATCAGTATCGGCGGCTCCATCGACATTATTTCCGGCGAGGTGAAAAAGGCGCCGGCGTTTTTCATGGAGCGGGGGCTTGACTGGTTTTACCGGATAATCACGAAACCGTGGCGCATCGGCAGGTTTCTGAGGGTCATATTCTTCTTTATATCGGTAGTTGTCAAAAGGCTGTTCTCGAAAAAGTAGGGC
>JAKJGD010000466.1 GCA_022704585.1 Spirochaetota bacterium
GGGAGATGCCGACCGGACCCTCGAGATCGGCCTGCACCGGCTGGAGCGTAGCGACGGGGAGAAAATGTATATCGTCGGCAGCTGCGCTCCCATCCGGGACAGGGAGCAGCATGCCGTCGGCTCGGTCTTCGTTCTCCGGGACGTGACCGGGGACATCAAGCTCCAGAACGAGATCCTGAAAATCAAGAAGCTGGAATCGCTGGGGGTGCTCGCCGGCGGCATTGCCCATGACTTCAACAATATTCTTACCGCCATCCTGGGCAGCATAAACCTTGCCAAGATGATTCTCGCCGAACAACCGGAGCCGGAGCGGCTGATGGTTGACGCTGAGAAGGCCGTCCTCCGGGCGCAGGGCCTGACGCGCCAGCTCCTCACCTTCGCGAAGGGCGGCGCGCCGGTAAAGCAGGTGGCCTCGGTCCAGGAGATCATCCGGGACTCGACCGATTTCGTGCTGCGGGGCTCGAACGTGCGATGTTCCTTCGATTTCACCGAGGGGCTCTGGTCCGTCAACGTGGACGTGGGCCAGTTCAGCCAGGTCATCCAGAACCTTGTCATCAACGCGGACCAGTCAATGCCGGACGGCGGCGAGATCGTCATCAGGACGGAGAACATCACCATTGCCGCCGGATCGACCGTTCCGCTCAAGCCCGGCAACTACGTTAAGATATCGGTGATCGACGCGGGAGGAGGCATCGATCCGCAGAGCCTTCCGAGGATCTTTGACCCCTATTTTACCACGAAGAAGGACGGGAGCGGGCTCGGGCTCGCGAGCTCCTACTCCATCATCAAGAAGCATGACGGCCATATCGAGGCGGAGTCCACGCCCGGCCGCGGCTCGGCGTTCCACATCTACCTTCCCTCGTCCGGGCAGAGCGCCACTGCGGACCGTCGCGCCGACGCGAGCGTGGCGCGGATCGGAGGCACGGCCCTCCTGATGGATGACGATCCGGGTGTGGGCATAACGGTCCGGAAGATGCTCGAGCATCTCGGCATGAGCGTCGTGGTGACCCAGAACGGCGAGGGAGCCATCGACCTGTACCGCCGCAGCCACGAGATGGGGAAGCCGTTCGACCTGGTCATACTGGACCTGACGATCCCCGGCGGGATCGGCGGCAGGGAGGTTATCCGGGAGCTCCTGGCCATAGACCCCGGCGTCTCGGCCATCGTTTCCAGCGGCTACTCGACCGACCGGGTCATGGCGGAATACGCGAAGTACGGGTTCAGGGGGGTCATTTCGAAACCCTACCGGCTGGAAGAGCTTTCCGAGGCGATCAGGCGGATCAAGGCCACCGATGCCGGTGACGGGGCGAAAAAATAGCAAAAACCCGGTATTGACTTCCTTCTGGCAGGGGATTATTATGATCACGAAGCTTGTTAATCCCCCGGGGCGGCCCGGAGACCGGAATACCGCCCTGAGATGATATCGATTCAGACAATGCCCGATAAAGAAAAGGAAATAATAAAAATCCTGATCGTTGACGATCACCCTCTCCTTCGCCAGGGGATCAAGCAGGTCATAGAGCTGGAAGACGACCTGCGGGTCTGCGGAGAGGCCTCAAGCGCCAACGAGGCGATAGACATGATCAACCGGGACAAACCGGTCATCGTCATCGTCGATATCACGCTTACGGGCAATGTAAGCGGGATCGAGCTCGTAAAATCGATCAACGAGCGGTTCCCGGAGATCAAGGCCCTGGTCCTCACCATGCACGACGAGTCGCTGTACGCAGAGCGGGCCATACGGGCCGGCGCACGCGGCTATATAATGAAGGAAGTTGCGTCAAAAAACATAATCAATGCCATTCGAACGATCCTCAACGACGAGCTCTACCTGAGCGAGAACATCTCGAAGAAAATCATAGATAAGCTGGTCCGCGGCTCCGCGGACACTATCGGGATATCGGTCGAAAACCTGAGCAACAGGGAGTTCGAGATTTTCCAGCTGGTCGGAAATGGCTTCAGTACCAAGGAAATGGCCAAAAAGCTTAATTTGAGCATATATACGGTTGAAAGCCATAAAAAGAACATAAAAGAAAAATTAAAACTGAAAAACTCGTCTGACCTTGTCAAGTATGCAATCCAGTGGGTTATTATGCAGAATAAGTGATCTGCCTGTTTTTTCTCATGGTCTGCTATCTTCCGAGTGGCATGCTTGATTGATCTTCAGGATTAGGATGTTTGAAAGTGAACTTTGATGATTGTCATTGTTCTTATCACCGGTTTTTGTTACCGGAAAATAACAATTATCAGGCATTGACCGCCGTTCAACGGGTATGATACATTGGACATGCGGCCTCATTATACGGCTCGTTCGAACAGAGTGGACTGCGAAGAATTATATTTTAGAGTGAGGAGCTTTTTGTATGAATTATAAATCCGGTATTTGCACATTTTGTGGTACGGGATGCGGGCATCTCCTGGATGTGAGGGGAGATAAAGTCCATGGCGTCTTCCCGCTTCAGAACCATCCGGTCAGCAAGGGCCGACTCTGCGTTCGGGGGTGGAATGTGCACGAGCTATTAAGCACGCCCGAAAGGATCACGACCCCGCTCATCAGGAAAAACGGCAAGCTGACCGAAGCGTCGTATGACGAGGCGATCGCGTATCTTGTCGAAAATCTTTCCAAATACAAGAAAGGGGCCGCGGACGAGATCGGATTCCTCGCATCGCCCCGTTCCTCCAACGAGGAAAATTATCTTTTAATGAAGCTGGCCCGCGCGGTGTTCAACACGAACAACATTAACCTGGATTCCGAGCCGG
>JAKJGD010000467.1 GCA_022704585.1 Spirochaetota bacterium
GACGGCATATACATCTTTGCCGGCTTTCAGGCCCAGTGTTTTTGCAGATGACTTTGTGATGATCGAGATGATCTCACTCCCCCCCGGAAGCTCTATCAGAACTTCGGAATTGACGGATCCCTGGGTGATCTTTTTCACTTTTCCTTTTAATACGTTTCGCGCGCTGATTTTCATGGGCATGCTCCTTCCTGATGATATGAATCAATATAACCAGAAAGCGGCTGAAGATGATAATGAATTATTCGTTTAAAACGAATTTATTTACAAGGAACTCGGTCTGCTTCGGGTCCAGGTCGAACTTCTGGGCGGCCTCTTCGATTATTTTAGCCTTGTTCGCTCCCGGGTTGGCCTTGATCTCGCCGCCAATATAACGAATGGCGTCTTCCATGGATTTGTCCATGATGTTCCTCCTGTCGTGGTAGTGCCCTGTTACAGCGCCCGCATATGTTCAGGCTTCAGGAGCCGCTCGTCCTTCGACTTCAAAACCCGGTCAAGCAGTGCAAGAATATCAGCCTTCTGATCCGGCAGCACCGCCCGCAGGGGCAGGTAATTGGACGCATGGTTAGAGGTGAAGAGGCAGGGGCCGGTCACATCCATATTCTCCACGATAAGCTTCAACTCCCCGAGCAGGCCGAACTTGTCCGGCAGCCTGAACGTCCCGGCCTGGTAGTCTTTATACAGCTCCGTGTTGGGAAGGAGCATGACCGTGAGGGCCGAGGCGAAGTCCGGGGACATCTCGCCCAGGAGCCGGCCGGTGTCAACCGCGTGCTCGCGGCTCATGTCGACGCCGCCGATGCCCAACAGCACGGTCTGGGAAAGCTGGATGCCGGACTCCTTTACCTTTGCCGCCGCCTCCTTCATCCGGTGCGGAAAGGCACCCTTCTTGATGCGGCGCAGGACTTCCTTGTTGCCCGATTCGATGCCTTGGTACAGGATGCCGATGCCGGCGTCACGCAGCTCCCCGAGCTCGGCCGGGGTCTTCTTTAAAATGGCCTTGGTGTTGGCGTACACGCCGATGCGCTCGACATCCGGGTTCTTCGTCTTTATATAACCGATTATCTCCAGAAGGGTTTCCATGGGAAGTATAAGGACATCCCCGTCAGCCAGGAACACGCGGTCGAACCGGTACCGGGACGCTTCGTCGATGTCCCGTTTGATGGTCTTCATGTCCTTGACGCGGAATTTCTGGCCCTTGTAGGTGCCGCAGAAAGTACACATGTTGTGAGAGCACCCCACGGTGACCTGTATGATCATGCTGTATGCCTCGCTGGGAGGCCGTATGACGTGTCCTACGTAATCCATGAACGTATCCCTTAATTTCTTATGAGTGTAGCGCCGGGGACAATGTTTTCAGCACCGGGAAAAATTTCAATACTATTTCCCCCGTGCGTCCGGGCCCCAGATGATCTTGTGAAGCTGGAGATTGAGTCGAACCGGGAGGCCGTCCCGGATAATGCGGTCTGCCAGCCCGGACGGGGACATGGCCCCGAATACCGGCGAATAATTGACAACAATGCCCTTGCGGAGCAGATATTTGGCCAGGAAGTCACGGGAGAAGTCATAATCTTCAGCAGTGGCGATCGCGAATTTCAGCTCGTCCCGGTCGGCCAGGTATTTCAGGTTGCGCATCTCGAAAGAATCGGATTCGCCGCTGGAAGGAGTCTTCACGTCCGCGATTTTCCTTACTTTTTCCGGTACGTCCTTGAGCAGGATGCTCCCGTTGGTTTCAAGCTGGCACTTCCAGCCCCGGTCGACGATCCGCCTGAGCAGGTGAACCGCGTTTGCCTGTGCGAGGGGCTCCCCGCCGGTTACCGTGACGTGGTCCGCTGCCGGGTAGGCCTCGATCCTGGACATGATCTCGTCGATCTCAAGGGCGGAGCCTTCACGGGCATAGGGGGTATCGCACCAGGAGCAGTTAAGGTTGCACCCGGCGAGCCGTACGAATACCGAGGGAAGGCCGGCGCTACAGGTCTCCCCCTGGAGGGAATAAAAGATTTCGTTTACGATCAGGCTCATGCCGCAAATATAACATACGCCGGGAAATACGTCAACGGCCATTTTTTGCAAGGAGCAAAAGGCAGGATGCCAGACAGGAAAAAATCATATGAAAATAATCCGGTTGATTGTATATTGTTCATGGGGTTGGCAGCCGCATGGAGCGAAGCATTGACATCCAGGTTACCTCGTACGCCGGATACCGGGCCGATGAGCGGCCCCTCGGCTTTATCCTGGGGGCGAGATCGCTCGGGGTCCGGGATATACTTGACCGGTGGTACGGTCCCGGTCGGCGCTATTTCAAAGTTGCTGCGGACGATGATAATATCTACATCATCGCTCATGATGAAGCCGGGGACCGGTGGGAGCTGGTGTCCTACAGCAAATCAGACGGCAACCGGTTTTTTTAATTTGACGTTACAGACGACGTCCATGGTATGATGCCACATCACGAGGAGCGGTCCGGGAGCCGGATAAAACGTCATGAAGCGACTGAAAAACATATTCCGGGAAATATGGGAAAGCCTGCCTGCCTGGTTCATGTTTTATATCACGGCATGGACGCTGTACAACTACATAGCCTGCCTTCCGGAGCCGCGTTATGACTATGCCGTGACCTTTATTCCCCCTTACGCGGTGTTCCTGGTTTACTACTGGTCACGTGTGCGATCAGCCCCGGAGAAAGTTTCCGTTGGTGCTTTTCTGGCCGTGTCTGGCGCTACTTCGATAGTGCTTGCGTTCACGATTGCCCTGGGCAGCC
>JAKJGD010000468.1 GCA_022704585.1 Spirochaetota bacterium
AGGTCTCTTGTTGTCGGCATGATTGCTCCGATGAAATTAGGGTCTTCCCACTGCGATGTGATCCGTATGCTGGTTTTTCGAGCCAGTGGAAAAAACTGGAGGCTTTCAATCCCCCTTATGACAAGATCGATCTCAAAGGAGCCGACGCCCGCCTTTTCGGGAACCTGTATAATAATTGTATCGTTATCCGACATCCAGGATGAACAGGGAATTTTCCCGGGACCCCACCACGCGTTTTTTATCCTGACGCCGGCCGCGTCGTTGATCCTGACTGCAATCCGGCGGTACGCAGAGGTATTGACAGGATTTTTATACATTCCCTTAATGTTCAGACTGGACGTGTAAAACGGGAGCATAAAAATCCCTTTTTTTCTCAGATCAGGGACTATAGCGCCGGAAACGGTGATCTCATCAGGATATAAATTTCCGTCCTTCTTGAACAGGTAAGCACCCTTCAGGACATGCGGAGCCCCCCACACCTTACCCATCTGTTTTACCAGCTCATCACGACGCTCCATGCGCTCGTTGACGAGAGACCTCACCATCTGGACCGGGATTAGCATGGCCAGGGCCAGAAACCCGACAACCAGGGTTTTGAGCATTTGACTTTTCATTATTCCTCTCCTTGAAGTTTTGATCCGCGAGTTAAACAACTCGTATCAAGGATAGGCACGTAATGTGATAATAGTATGAAGCTGGTATGAAGTTAAATTTTTTACAAAAAATTTACTTCCCCGGGTACCCGACCGTCTGCGCCAGGACGACCAGCTGTGACGACGTGAGCTTCATGGCCCTGGCGAGCTTATCCTTGTCCATCCAGCCGCGGATGACCGTGGCAAGGCCGTTGGCCGAACAGTAGAGGTACACGTTCTGCCCGATGAACCCGGTGTCCGCGCCTGCGTAGAGCATCTTCTCCTCCCTGCTGCCGCCGGCCACGGACGACATGTCCGCAACGTAGACTATGTTCATGAACGCATTCTTGACAAATCCCTGGCTGCCGGTGAGGCCGCGCAGGTCCTCCGCCACGATGAGCCTGAGCACGTGCTTTTTCGCGTCATACAGGTAGAGCCCCTCCTCCATGGCTACATACAGGTCGATCTCCTGTTTGTTCATCGCGGTCGGCGCTGTGCGCTTGCCCGACGGCCGGTTCACGCCCGCGGCGGCCCAGAGCAGGCCGGAGAGGATGTTGCCCGGAATGGCCCGGTTTGAGAACGAGCGGGACGACTGCCTGTTATTCAGCGCCTGCATAAGCGTTGCCCCCGTGAGTGCGGGCTTCGTGAGCGCGATCTCGGGACGGGCGTCTTTTGACCGGGCCCCGGTGATTGAAATCGCAAAGAATACGACCGAGACAAAAATTGCCGCTGCTTTTTTCATTGTGGTCCTCCGTGCGGGCCGTCCGGCGGCCCGTGATAATAGGATTGACAAGGCAGCGAGGTAATGCAAGAAAAAAATATTGGCATGCCTGACAGGTCCGCAAGCGCCCGGGGACCTGTCAGGGGCGCAGGGGGGATGCTACTATATGAAAAAAACCATACAACGAATCCTTGCCAGCGACCCGGTAGCGATCATCGCGATGGGGCTCATACAGGGCCTCCTCACCTCGGTCGCAATGGAACCCTACGGCCTGCCGACAGGCTGGATACTGCCCTGGCCCCTTTTTTACCTTGCATGGCGCTTCAGGGGCAGTGTCCCGAAGCTGGTAACGGCCGGCGCCTCGTGCGCACTCTTTTTCTCGATCTTTTCATTTTACTGGGTCATTGCCCTGTTCGGGACCTTTGCCGGCCTGGGGACGGCCGCGTCAGCCGCGCTGTTCGTCCCCTTTTCAGTCCTGTTCAACCTGCACGTTCCCCTGTTCCTCGTGCTGTTCGGGCTTGTCCTGAGAGCCGGCAGCGTCTTCCGCCCGACGTGGCTGTACGCGGGAACGGCAGCGCTTGTCGCTGATTATGCTGCGCCGGAGTTTTTCCCCTTCAGCTGGGGCCACTTTATCGCCGGCAACCGGCTCATCGTACAGGTTGCGGACATTACCGGCGCTTACGGCCTCACCCTGCTTCTGTTCATGGCAAGCTGGTTATTCTACCGGGTTTCCGGCAGGGCGCTGGCCCGGGGACGCGGCCCGTTCAGGGACCTCGACTGGCTCCGCGACCTCGTGCGGCCGCGGGCGCTGGCGCGCTTCCTGCCTGTGCCGCTGATACTGCTCATCTGCTTCATCTATGGCGCGGCGCGGCTGCGCCAGATCGACAATCTACAGGGGTCCCTGCCCGTCGTCAGGACCGCGATCATCAACCCGGATGCGCCGCCGGAGGACTCCCGGTACGTTAACCGGGCCGTGCTCGAGAAGCTTATGTCCGTGACCATTCCCGGCCTTGTCGAAAAAGCTGCCGCCGCCGCCGGGCCGCTCGACCTGGTGGTCCTGCCCGAGTCCGCGGTCCCCTTCATGTGCGCCGAGGACGAGCCGCTCAGCCGGAAGGGCAAGCGCTACATGCCCGATTCCGAACTCATGGCGCAGCTGATTTCGTACAATCACGATGTCGACATCTTCATGAACGAGACCGTGTACCGGGCCGTTCCCGGCGATAACGGCCGCACCGAGACCAGGATGTACAATTCCTCGGTCATCTATCTGAGGAACGGCCGGCGCGGCGGCTCCTACCACAAGCGGCGGCTCCTCGCCTTCGGCGAGTACATGCCCGGCGAGGGCTTTTTCAGGAAGATCGGCCTTTATAAAACAGTCCGCGATATC
>JAKJGD010000469.1 GCA_022704585.1 Spirochaetota bacterium
CCGGGGTCCTGCCGCGGTTCAGCGTGTTGCGCAGGTCGGGCTTAACATTGGTAGAAGGGAACCTCTGACAGCCACATCAGGAAGCTGCGGGAGCACCGGGGCGGGCGGCAAAAAAAAAGGGGATGTCTTTCAACATCCCCTTCTTCTGCGTGAAAAAAAAGCTAATTACATACCAAGCTTTTTCGCGCCAGCGTCGACACCTTTGTCAACTGCTTGTTTGATGACGTCTTTCGCAACATCTTTAGCTTGTTCGCCAGCTTTTGCAGCTTCGTCAGCAGCCGGTGCTTCAACAGCGGCTTCTTCCGGTTTGGCTTCTTCAGCTTTCTTGCAGCCAACGAGCATGAAGCTGAATGCAAAGATAGAAGCGATAACGAGAGTAAAAATAGACTTTTTCATTGAAAAAGCTCCTTTAATTATTGAATTTAAAAACAATGACATAAATCTTTTCAGGAAACAAAAATCAAGCAAATTTTAAAAAAAATGAAAAAAAATTTAAAAAAAACTCAAACTTCCCCCCTTGAAAGGGCAGAAAGCTTAAAAAATGAATAGTGCCGAAGCCGTTACCCCATACGACTGGTCATACGGCGTGCCGAACTTCCCCTCGTCCGAATCCGAGCCGGACAGGAGAGTATACCGCAGCACCCGGTACTTACCGCCGACCGATATCGATGCGTTGATCGTTTTAAAAAAGTAAGCGAGCGCAAGCCCTGCTTCGCCGCCATACGATATAAAAGAGTCCTTTTTTCTGACGAGCGTGTTGCCCCGGTTTTCACCCGGGAGGCAGAGCGCGCGGAGGCTTGCGTCGAGCGTGAGGCCTTCTGCAAGCGGGGCCCTCACCAGTCCGCCGGCGCTGATGCCGAGGCTCCAGGAGAGCATGCGCGATGAGGGGATGAGGGGAAGAAGCGCTCCGCCGGAATATACCACCATATTCACGCCGCCGGAATAATTGTACACCTGTGATTGAGCGCCAAACTGCAGGGTCACTATCTTATTAACGGCGCAGCCGGCCGTGACATCAACATCGTACCGGTCGGCATTGCTGATGCGCGGGTTTGCGTAACCCGCGTAACCCGGTGATGCCCAGAGATACTGCCCGGACGCGCGGTAACCCCTCTGGACCGAAAACAGGAAAGTACCGGAAAGAGACCACCGGTCGGAAAACGCCCAGGAGAGCACGGGCCCGAAGAAAAGCGTCGAATCCCGCAGGGAAAACGTCGAGAGAGCACTGTTGCAGAAATCCTGGTCGTGTCCCCTGATATAGTTTTCGAAATACGGGGCCCACCAGATGTACTGGACAACCGGCCCTATGCTGAACGTGGCCGCCCGGCCCTGCCGGAAGCCCGCGGCCGCGATCATGATGACCGCGGCCAGGATGATTATTCCCGTCGCTCGTTTCATGAATTCCCCCATCTCTTCCGCCGTTACAGGTCCCGGCCGGTTATTCTCCGGTACGCCACGAGCACCGATTCGTTGCCCACGTCGCCGCCCGCGCCGGGTGCTGCGATCGAGTCCCCCACCAGAAACAGGTTCGAGATGTCCGGGACAGCGGTACCGGGCCGCCGGTCGTCTGTCTGGTGCGTGTTTATCTGCGCGCCGTCTACCATCCTCAGGCAGCTCTCCCTCTTCCAGAGGATGTGATCGTCTATACCGGGGAAATACTTGCGGATAGCGCTCCAGAGCTCGTCCTTTCTCTGCATCCGCAGGGCGCTGTCCCGCACGTCCTCCATCGTCACCGGGTAGAGCATGGTGAGGATCTGTCCCCCTTCCGGCGCCAGGCCGGGGACCAGGTTCGACGTAATGAGTCCGTAGGTCATGGGGCTATATGTATACAGGAGGCCGTCGTAATCGGCTATCCTGCTTTTCAGGGCGATATCGAAGAAGATGCCCGATGTCGGGACAAGCTCCTTGCAGAGCCGGACATACTCCCTGTCAAACCGCGCCTCGGGCAGGACCGTGAAAAGCTCCTGCACCGGGAGGTTTATTATCACACGGTCCGCAACGATCTTTTTTTTACCGGCCACGACGCCGGAGGCCTTGTTTTTCCCCAGTATAACCGATTCGACTTTGGCCCCGTACCGGATCGACCCGTTTTTTTGGATTTCGCGTATAATGGCATCATACACGGGCTTCCATCCGCCGGACAGGTATTCCGCCGAATGGCCGGTGGCGAACACCTTCCGCAGATTTCTGAACATTTCGCCCGCCGAGGTCTTCTCGAAAAACGGGCAGACCATGACCGAGGCGCTCAGGAGCTCCAGGTAGCGGCGCACCCCGCCCTGTATCTTGTTCAGGTTCATCCAGTCGCGGAGGGACATATCAACGGGTATGTTGAGTTTATCCTTCTTTATCTTCAATAGAAGGCTGACGAGCCGGATTTTTTCCGCGAAGGAGAAGAGATCGCTCTTGAAGATGCCGCCGGGGCTGGTGGGGAAGAGAACTTTTTTCCCGTTCTGGTCTATAAGGTATGAAGTCCCGAGCTTGGTAAAGGACACCGCGTGGCCGATCTGCCGCATGATTTTCGCCAGGGCGCTCTCGGGGCCGAACCTTGTAAGGTGCACTCCGTAGTCCATCACGTAACCGTCGCGCTCGAGAAGAAGCGCGCGGCCGCCGGGGAAGCTGTTTTTCTCGAAAACGGTCACCTCGTCGCCGTCATGGGCGAGGAGCGCACCCAGCAGCAGTCCGTTGATACCGGCCCCGACAATGATTGTCCTGGTCACGATGCACCTCCTTTAATAACGC
>JAKJGD010000470.1 GCA_022704585.1 Spirochaetota bacterium
GTCATGCTCTGGAGCGCCTCGTGGTAGGTGCGGGCCGGGTACCGGGGGACCTGTTTGCAGATCCCCGCCATCTCCTCCAGCTCCTTCTTCCGGGCCGGGTCCTGCTCCTTCGCGGCCATGTCCGCCAGGTGCGCGGCATACCGGTCGGCGAACGTCTCCAGTGCCCGGAGCGCAATGATCGCCCCGTCGTAAAAATCCTGGTTGTTGCCGGGCTTCGCCTTCTTCATCATCCGTATCTCCTCGATGATCCCGGTCGTACCGAGCTGGAGCATACGCTCGAAGTTAACGATAAAGTGGGCTATCGCGGCCATGTTATTGTTGAACCCGACATTCGGCTCCGAGGCGCGCGCGATCATCAGCACCATGTCCGACAATTTTTTATTCACCCTGCCCAGGAGGCCGCGCCTCATCCAGAAGGGGAAAATGCGGAAATAGAAATGCAGTATGTCCTTCCACGAGCACCTGAACGGGACCGGGGTCTGGCGGTTGATCTGGTGCAGGATCGAGGTAAACAGCACGCCGTAATGCTCCTCCCATACCTGCCCGCCCTTCCTCTTCGAGGTGAAGTTGCCCACCAGGAGCTCGTCCGGGTAGACGATGACCGACTTGTTCGCGAGCACGTGAGCGAGGCGCTCGGACCGGTGTATCGGCGTCGGTTTCCCGAAGCCGTTCTTCCGGTAATATTCGGTCTTAAGGCGCGAGGCCTCGAAACAGAGATGGTGCCCGCTCTCCCTGATCGCTTTCTGTATGTCGTGCACGCGCTTCGTGAATTCGGCCCTGTGCCGGGAAGCGTCCAGGTCAAAGCAGGCGGCCGAGATGCCCAGGGACCTGAAAAGCACGATCGCATTTTTTATCGATTCGAGGCTCTGTTCCGGCGTGATGTTGAGCGGCTCCTGCTCTATGCCCAGGCGCTTTGCCTTGTCTTCGTACATGTTGTGGTATTTCAAAAGCTCGATCGACCGGTACCCGATCGAATCGAGAAACGCGGCCGCCGCCCTGATGTTTTGTTCCGAGTCATTAAGGCCGGGCACCATTACCATGCGAAAGCTGACGCCCGCCTTCAGGTCGAGCAGCTTCCGGATATTGCCGCGAATCAATTCGCCGCTCTGTTTCGTCAGCTTTTTATGGAGGAGGTCGTCTCCCGCCGCTTTCAGGTCAACCAGGAACAGGTCGATGTACGGCGCGACCCTGCTGACGGTTTCCCACGGAACATGCAGGGAGGTCTCGGCGGAGACATGGATACCCCGCTCTTTCAACGATTTCAGCAGGCGCTCGAGACTGTCCGCATTCTGGAGGAGCGGGTCGCCGCCGCTCAGGGTAACGCCCCCGCCGGTCGTCACGTAATACTCGCTGTCACGCGATATGACATCCATGATGTCCGCAATCGAGCAATCGCTGTCAGGCGCCATCTCCGGATTGACGGACTGCGCCTCCGGGTTCTGGCACCAGAGGCACCGCAGAGCGCACCCCTGAAAAAAAATGACGGTGCGGATGCCCGGACCGTCATGAACGCAGGTGCGCTGTATTTTTAATACTCTCAGCCTGTCTTCCGCCATCCCGGCGGTTTTTTTGAAGGACAGATCGATTTCCGGCTGTGCTGCTTGTTGTTGAACGTGAGCGGTCTCCATAGATAACTCCCGGGAAATGGTATCGTCGCCCCGCAAACCGACCCAGCGGGTACCGGCCGGCCGGACGAATCTTACTATTGGACTTATAATAGCCATAAGGGAAGGCATTGTCGTCCGGTAAGATAAATCCGGATAAAAAAAAGTGCCCGCCGTGGTCAAGACGGGATTGACGGGCCGCGCTCTTTTCTACGGTGGAGGCACCACCCCCCCCTTGTTTATCCACAAACCCGTACGGACATGTCAGAGAGCTGTTTAAATAGCATAAAAACTTACTTGCATTTGCATACCCACGCCCCGTATTGTTGATAATACAAAAATAAGGATACCCATCATGACCCTTTCCGACATATCCATCAGAAACCCCGTATTCGCCTGGATACTGATGATCGGGCTAATTCTGTTCGGAGCCATAGGGTTCAGCCGCATGGGCATCAGCCAGATGCCGGACGTGGACTTTCCCGTTCTGACCGTATCGGTGACCTGGCAGGGCGCGTCGCCGGAGACCATGGAATACGCGATCGTCGACGTGCTCGAGGACTCGGTCATGACCATCGAAGGGATCAAAAGCATAACCTCCGTGTCGCGCGAGGGCCAGGCCAGCCTCACGATCGAGTTCGAGCTGGAGCGCGACATAGATGTTGCGCTCCAGGAGGTGCAGACGAAGATCTTCCAGGCCCAGCGCAACCTCCCGAGAGACATCGACACGCCCGTGGTGACCAAGTCGAACCCCGAGGACAACCCGATCATGTTCACCACGCTGAGCGGGCCCGGCCCCCTGCGCGACAAGGTGCTGTATGTGCGGAACCACCTGAAAGACGCCATGACCACCGTCCCGGGCGTCGGCGACGTGCGCCTGGGCGGATACGTTGACCCCAACATGCGGATCTGGCTTGACGCGGAAGCGATGGCTCGCCAGGAAATCACCGTGGACGACATCATCTCCACGATCCAGAGCCAGCATACCCTGACGCCCTCCGGCTACATCACGAGCGGCGCCCGCGAATCCAATGTGCGGGTGCTGAGCGAGGCGCGCTCGCCCGCCGAGTTCGCGGACCTGGTCATCAACCGCCGCGGCGGGCAGCCGGTGTGG
>JAKJGD010000471.1 GCA_022704585.1 Spirochaetota bacterium
TGAAAATTAACATGATATAACATTAACAATGAAGAAACTTAAACTGTCATTTGCGCTTCTCCTGCTGACCCTGGTTTTCGGCATAACCGGCTATCACTTTATCGAGGGCATGAGTTTTTTCGATGGCCTCTACATGACCGTGATCACGATTTCGACCGTGGGCTTCCAGGAGGTCAAACCGCTCTCGGTCCCGGGACGGGTGCTCACGTTACTCATCATCAGCACCGGCATCATGATAGCCGCATACACGATTGGCACGCTGGTCAGGGTGTTTATCGAGGGGGAGCTGAGAAAAACCTTTGGGAGACGCAAAGTGGAAAAGAAAATATCTAAACTGGAAGGCCATTACATCATCTGCGGGTACGGCAGGATCGGCAGCCTGGTCTGCGCCGAGCTGCGGGATCACGGCATGGAATGTGTGGTGATCGAGAACCAGCCCGCGTCGATCGAGCGCATGGAGGCCGACCGGGTGCTCTTTCTCCCGCTTGACGCCACGGTCGACGGCACACTCATGGATGCGGGCATCATGCGCGCGAAAGGAATCGTGACCGCGGTCGGGTCAGACGCGGATAACGTGTTCATAACCCTGACGGCAAAGGGACTCCGGCCCGATATATTCGTGCTTGCAAGGGCGTCGGACGAGAAGAACGAGATCAAGCTCAAGCGCGCCGGCGCCAGCCGCGTGGTCTCCCCCTACCTGATCGGGGGCAAGAGGATGGCGCACGTGCTTATCCGCCCCACGGTGATCGATTTCATTGATAGTGCCGTCACTGACGGCAACCTGGACCTGCAGATGGAGGAATGCCGCATTCAGCCGACATCGGACCTGGTGGGGAAAAACCTCGTAGAGAGCAATCTGAGGAAGGACTACGGGGTCATCATCGTGCTTATCAAGAAGTACGGCGGAGCGATGATATTCAACCCGCAGTCCAGCGAGGTGCTGGAGTCTGACGATATCCTGGTGGTACTCGGGAAAAAGGACGACATGCGGCGCATGAGCTGCGTCATGTAGCCGTACCGCCCGCCTATTTTTTCTTTTCGCTTATCGTTTTCGCGATTTTCTTCAGCAGTATGTCAAGCTTGAAGGGCTTCGGGAGGAAGAGGTCCGCCACGTTCCGGTACGCCTTCACGTCATCCAGCATCCATCCCGAAAGTAAAACGGTGATCGTGTCTTCCTTGAGCTCCTTGATCCGCGCCGAGAGCTCGATGCCGGTTATGCCCGGTATACCGTAATCGGTGACCAGTATATCATACTGTTTCCTCTTGAACTCCTCGATCGCGGTCTTGCCGTCGGCGCAGACAAATACGCGGTTACCCATCTTGTCGAACAGTTCGAAGAGTATTTTCTGCAGCGCGATCTCGTCCTCGACGATCATGATGTCCAGGTCGCGCAACCGGTAGTCGATGCCGTCGGCCTCCCGCTTCTCGCGGTCGATCAGGATGCGTGCGGGAAAAATGGCCTTGATGGCGTACGATTCCGGCGCCTCCTCCTCGATAATCTTGAGGTTGATCATCTCGGAGGCCTGGCGGATGTCGATGCCGGAGAAGATGTTGACGAAGGCCGGCGGTGACGGAGGGGAGACGGCCCCGGGGTCTTTCATCGCTTCCACCATCAGGTAGAGATCGTTGTTCTGGCGGAGCGTGATGCCGATCGTACCCGATTTCTGTATGTAATTGGATACCTTCAGGATGATCGACGTAATGATCTCGCGCAGCAGCCTGGTGTTGGTGTTCACATGGACGCCGGAGAAATATTTCTTGTCTACCCTGATAGACTTCGTGTTGTCGATGTTGTAAACCTTGAACTGCATGTTTGAGAACTCGATCGCATCCTCGATCACATCAACGAGCGGTTCCGTGACGTCCTCGCCCGGCTCCCGGGCTGTCCCGATGAAGTTCTGTATCCGCTTCACCTGCCCGGCGATCTCCGTGGCCGACTCCTCGATGAGCTGGATCCCCTCCGTGACGGATTCCTTTTCCGTGATCTGGAGAAGGAGCTGGGTCCTGCTCAGGATGACGTTCATCGTGTTGTTGAGGGAGTGAAGGAAGCCCTTGGTTATATCGGTGAAGAGGTTAACCCGGTTCGCGGTGTTGATCCGGTTCTTCAGCTCCTTGATCTTGGTTATGTCCTCCATGATTATCTCTACCGCCGTGATTTCCTTGTCGTCAACGATGGGGTAGAGGATGAGGTTCGCAATTTTCTTTTCGCCGTCACGCGCGGAGATCTTCGTCTCGCCGAGGCGGCGGAACGTGGTTTCGCCGGTCAGGAGGCCCGTCACCGCTTTCCTGACCTTGTCGGATTCTGCAGAAAAAATGGTGTCGAAGGTCACCGTCTTGTCGGACAGTATCTCCTCCGCGCCGTAGCCGATGAAGCCCGCGAGCGAATGGCTGCAGCGTATGATCTGCATCTCGTCGTTGACCCGAACGATAGGCATGGGCGAAAACTCGAAATGAAGGTTATCATACTGGAAGTTCTCCTCGGATATGATCGAGAGGGTGGACCGGTCGAAGGAGAGGAGACGGTCGTCGACGATGATCATCAGGGCAAGGATAGAGGTGACCGCTTCACCGGTGAACATCGGGAACAGGTATATCTCGACGGGCAGGTGGTCGCCGCTGGGCGCGTTGACCACGGCAAAGCAGCGCTTTTCCACACCGTGCTGTGCCGCCAGGTATGACTGGGCGATCCGCTTGCGGTATTCCGGAAAAAACGG
>JAKJGD010000016.1 GCA_022704585.1 Spirochaetota bacterium
AGTAGGCAAGAATGGGTGCGAGATCAGGTTCCTGGTGCAGTGAAATTATTTCCATGTCGTTTCCCCTGGTGGCTCATTTTCTACACAATCAGAACCATATTGTCAAATCAATTATGATTTTTTCCGTATGTCATTACGAGCATACCTGTTCGGTTTACAAACACCTGCGGTTTTCTGGATGACATCTTATTCCATATGACCGCAGTGACAATTTCATATCATACGTCCTTCTATAAACATATCCTCTCTAAATGAAATAATTCTATTTGCGGCATTGCTGCTTGACAATTAAAGGGCCCTGTGATATATCATTATACGTCGAGTTATTTCATCAAACCACTTCTGATGCCGACTAAAACAGGGGGAATTATCATGGCGACCTATTATAAAAAAATCAAAGGCAAAAACTACGACGGCAATCTGATAAAGAAAGCAGACCGCTCGGTGAAAGGCCGGGGCGACGGGCGGATATCGCTTACCGATGCTAAAGCCCTTCTTAAAACCGTGAAGGACTCTGACAATTATTCTGACATTGAAAAAGCGACCATGCGGCATATCCGGGACAACTATGACTTCACCCCGGAAGCAGACCGTTGGTTCCGCAGCCAGGTCCGCTCATGGGCAGCATCGAAAACTTCGTCCATGCCTGCTGCCAGAAAGAAGGCGGCCGGGAAAAAAGGCGCCAGGAAGCCGTCACGATCCAAAAAAGCGCCGGTACGTCGCAAGCAGACGCTCGAGCAGGAATATATCGCGCCGCCGTCTGAGCTGATCGAACGCGAACCGATTAGCAAAGGGAAAACCCGGTCCAAAGCCCCGTTCATTATCCTCCTGCTCCTGATAGCCGCCGTTCTCGGCCTGTTCCTCTGCCCGAAAAGCAAGCAATGGATAAAGAGCAAGATGGAAACATCAACCCCGACCGCTGAAACTGCCGTGAAGCCGGTCGAGCAGACAGCCCCGCCCGTTGCGCCTGAAGCAGTCCAACCGGAAAAGAAAGCCGAGCCCCCGGCACAGATCAAGCCGGTAACGCCCCCCGTGGAAGAAGGGGATTACTATGTCGTGCAGGTCCATGAAGGCCTGGTGAACATCGCCGAGAAAGAGCTGGGCGATTACAAGAAATGGGTGGATATTTACCGGCTCAACATGGCCACCATCCCGAGGACCCTCATGCTATACACCGGCCAGAAACTGAAGATGCCGGAAGGGTGGAAAGCAAAGAAATAGCGAAACTTGGTGCGGTTAACCGGAAAGTGCCGGAACCCCGAGAAAGGGCCCGGCACTTTTTTTATCTATTTTTTTATCTGCTCGAGAAAGGCCTGTACCCGGGTCCGTATCTGTTCAGTGTCACCCGCGCTGTAATCCGTATCGATCCGCAATACCGGCGTCCCGTTCTTTTTCAGCTCGTCCGCTATAACACCGCCCTCGATCTGGTACGGCTGGCAATATTGCAGCGTGTAGTCGATCACGCCCTGTGCGTTATACTGCTCGCTCATCTCCCGGATCCGCCCGAGCCTCGTGGGATTGGGGGTGAATACCGCGCAATGAATGTCAAAATACCGGTTCGTGATCCGGTCGATCATCTCGTCAACGGTTTTCCCCGACTCCTCGGTAAGTTGATGGTGTCCGCGCTCGCCGGTGCAGAGTTCCTCTCCGACGATAACCGCCCCGCTCGTCTCAACGATGCCGGGCACCTTCCAGTTGGGTACTGCCATGGGGCACCCGGAAACGAGAACACGCGGCGTGCCGGCCGGGACAGCGCCCTGTTTTTTCTTAACGCGCTCCTCGAGCTCGTCCGCGATCTTGTTAACCGATTCCGTAAATCGGACCGGGTCGTCGTAGAAAAAGACCTGGTTGATGAGCAGCGCGTCCAACCCGGAAATCGGCGCGGGGTCAGCAGACCTGAGTGCCATGACCCGGTTGACCGCCTTCCGCTTCGCATTCACGATCGCGATCCCATTCTTCAATGAATTCGCCGTGATTTTTTTACCGCTTATCTCCTCGAGCTTTTTCGCGAGTGCCGCGTACTCGGCCCTGAGGAGGCCCCTGCCCGTTTCGCTTTTCATCTGGGGCAGATCAATGACATAGAAAGAAGGAATGATGCCCTTCATGATCTCGTACGCCTTCTTCTTGCCGTCGCAGGTGTTCTCGCCCACGATAATATCGCTCGCCTCGACGTAAGGGCAGACCCTTGCGAGCTTGAACCCGAAGGCCGCCTTGATGAGCGAACAGGTAGTGCGGGGGAGGTATTTCTCCGCCTGGTCAAACGCGAACTCCGCACCGGCGCAGAGGCCCACCGATACGCCGTCAACCGCGAGCACGAGCTCTTCCGGCACGTACACGCAGTACGACCCGATCACTTTTCTGCCCTGTTTTTTCGCGTCCATGAGCTCCTTTATCCTGAGCCCATGAACCTCGCTCATGACGAAATCCAGATACGCCATGCCCGCCGGCCGGTTTTTTTGCGAGAGAAAAGCGGCGCCGTACATTTCGCCCACCGCTTTGAGTAATGCATCGTGCGTATCAAGGTCAAGTCCCAGCTCCTTCCACATGGGACGATAATCTTCTGCCATGACATCCTCCTTAAAAATATTTTTATATATGTTTGCAGAAGAGGGTAAAATCTGTCAATAATTAATATTTTAGATACTTAAGATTTATAATTTTAATAATAAAATTATGCAAAAAAGTATTGCGCAAACCCTGTACAATTATTGAAATCATCATTGAACAATAAGTGTCCGGCAATGCCGGCAAGGAGAGATCTGCATCTCATGGAACCAGGCAACCTGATTATACGGGAGACCGAAAAGGGGAAGGCCGTATTCGCCGGCAGGAACATCGGGGCGGGAGAGTTCGTGTGCGAGTTTACCGGGCCGCTCGTCTCCATGGCGGAATACCTGAAGCTCCACGACCCCTCCAACAACCACTACCTCCAGATCGACGACGACCTGTTCATGGGCCCGTCGGGCAACGCAGACGACCTGATAAATCATTCCTGCAACCCCAACGGGGGGCTCGTATACCGGGACGGCACGGTAAAGTTCATGGCGATCAGGAACATCAAAGAAGGCGAGGAGCTGTCCTTCGATTATTCAACCACGATGGACGAGGACGGCTGGGAAATGGATTGCCTGTGCGGAGACCCGGCCTGCCGGAACAAGGTGCGGGACTTCAGACATCTCACGCCGTCTCTGCAGGACAGGTACATATCGCTGGGCGTGGTCATGCCCTATATCGTCAGGAAACACCGTCAATCACGCCCCTGACCGTGGCCCTTCATTTTTCTTCCTTGAATACATAGCTCAACAGGCGGTAGATCAGCTTCGCTGCCAGGTAGTCGCACTGCCTGTTGTACACATTGGGGCAAAGCTCAACGACATCGAATCCAACGACCCGCCGCGTTTCCGCAACCTTCCGCAACAACTCGATCACGTCGTACCAGAGAAGCCCGCCCGGCTCCGGTGTACCGGTCGCCGGCATGATGGAGACATCGAACCCGTCCAGGTCGATGGTCACGTACACGGTATCGGTGAGGAGAGAAGCGGCACGTTCGATCCACTCACGGCTGCCGCGGATCTCCTCGGCGTAAAATACGCGGCCCGCCTCCGCAACCTCCTGCTCGTACGCGTCCATCGCCCGGATTCCGACCTGCACAGAAGGGCAGATTTCCCGCACGCGCGCCATGACGCAGGCGTGGTTATAGCGCGACCCGTTGAACTCATCCTGGAGATCGGCGTGCGCGTCGATCTGGAGCACCGAGAGCCCGGGATACCGCGCGGCGTGGGCCCGCACCGCACCCACGCTTACGGAATGCTCACCGCCTATGGTTACCAGGAACTTGCCGGCATTTAGGTGCCGTGCCGCCCGGGATTGGACAGCCTCAACCATGGCTTCGGGAGATGATTTTTCGCGTACCGGCGCGTCCGTGTGGATGCCCTTGCGGTACACTTCCGTACCTGTATCAATGTCGTAGAGATACATGGCATTCGATGCTTCGATTATCGCTGCGGGGCCGCGGTCGGCGCCCTTCTGCCAGGTAGAGGTCCCGTCGTAGGGTACCGGCATCACGACGATAGCCGAGCTGTCGTACGCATCATAGCCTTCAGGCTTGTCGCCAAATCCCGGTTTTTTCCGCATGGTGCTTACTCCCCGGGCAGGGCCATCCGGCGGCCGCTGGTCCCTTCAGTCCGTTGTGTACTTTCCCTTAAGCAGGGAGGCCCCACGATGGAGCCCCTGTTATAAAAATCAATGCTTTTTCCCGGGGCGCTGCTGCCGTCACCCGTTCCCGCGCGTCTGAAGATACCTGCTGTAGAGGTACTGTTTGGAAAGGCAGAGGACAGCCATCTCGGGCGTTCTGTACACGATGACCTTGTACTTGCTCCCATCCGGCGAATGCATGGTTTCATCTTCGGGAAACTTCGCCAGTGACACCGGGTATATCGGCTTGTCATAGGTGTTCATCATCTTCACAATCGTATCGAGGAGCATTTTATCAACGAATGCCGAACCCTGATTGAATAATTTGATCTCCTCATCGGTGATGAACCCCATGCGATGTGCGGCCTGGATCGGCCGCACGCCGAATTTCGCAGAACCGAGGAGCCCGAGAACGATGACAGAGTCAAACGCTTCGGAAGCGACCATCAGTTCTATAGCATCGATATACAGCTGGGCGTCCGGCTGGCCGACCAGGTCCACCGGGTTCGACCTGCTCCAGAAGGGCGGCAGCTTTTTGTCGAGTTTCAGCTTGATGTCCTCAGGCAGGGGCGGCAGCACCAGGCCCCGCTCCTCGCACTCGTCAGCCGTGATCACGCCCCATCCGCCGCCCAGGGTCACGATGCCGACGCGGTTCCCCTTCGGCAGGGGATAGCCGTCGAAGGCCGCGGACAGCTCGAGCAGCTCCGTGGGGTTCATGGCCATCATGATGCCGGTCTGGCGCATCACGCTTTCAAAGATCTGGAACGAGCCGGCCATGGCCCCGGTATGCGACGAGGCGGCCTTGCTTCCGCCCGCCGTCCTGCCTGCCTTCAGCGCGATGACCGGTTTTTTTATCGACGTGCTCTTCGCGATATCGAGAAACTTCCTGCCGTCATCGACCCCCTCAAGGTACATCAATATTACAGATGTGTTCTTATCGGCATTGAAATATTCGAGATAATCTTCCACTTTCAGCACCGCTTCGTTCCCGGAACCGACGAACTTGCCTATGCCGAAACCCTCAATTTCGGCCCAGAGCATGATCTGGTTCCCCACGTTACCGCTCTGCGCGATGATTGAAATTCCTCCCGGTTCCGGCCGCGGATGCGCGCCGGTACCGTTCAGCTTCCAGTTTATATTCGAGAGCCCCATGGTATTGGGCCCTACGACATTGAGATCGTGCTTTTGTGAATAAGCGATGAGTTTCTTCTCAAGCTCTATTCCATCGCCGCCGGCCTCGCTGAAACCCGACGATATGACCACGATATTCCGAATCTCTTTTTTAACGCAATCTTCAAGCACGTCCATGATCGTTTTTGCCGGGGTCGCTATAAATACCAGGTCGACCCTGCCGGGGATATCGATAAGCGACTTATAGGCCTTCAGGCCGTAAACGGTATCCCTGGCCGGCGAAACCGGGTACACCTTGCCGGCAAAGCCCCCGTCAAGGATATTGCTCAACACCATGGAGCTCCATTTTAATTTCGTCTCCGTCGCGCCAACGACCGCGATACTTTCAGGGTAAAACATCTTATCCAGATTCTTCATTGACCACCTGCAGGTTCCTGAAATCTCATATCTGGCAGTAGAGCGGCTTTTGTTTTTCTTTTCAAGCCATTTATCTAAAAAATGACATGTCGGTTCTCTTTCTGTCGCCCGGACTCCCGGCATCGTACAGCAACGAAAGCCCGATACAAGTATATTACAAACCTTGATGACATACGTTATCTTTCTATTCGAGGGGGCCATGATCGCAAAGGCGCATGTAACATGAACCGGATAGGCCTCTTCCCCTCCATTTCAGGTCCGTGTTACCGCCCCGGCACTTTTCACGATATCCTTTATGGCAACGTTTTATCATCCCTGACGATAACCTTGTCAATCCTGTTGCCGTCCAGGTCAACGATCTCGAAAGAATAACCCCCGGACTTTAAAACCTCGCCGACCTTTGGTATCCGGCCAAGCATCTCGATGATGTATCCAGCGAGGGTATTGTACCCTCCGTCTTCGGAAATATCCAGGCCGAAATATTCCTGAAATTCGTCCACGGCTATCATCCCGTCGACAAGGAAGGACCCGTCGCCACGTCTTGTAATTCTCGGATTTTCCTGTTCCGAGGCCTCCGGGATATCGCCCACTATTTCCCCTACAACATCATGCAGGGTGACAAGCCCGCTGATCCCGCCGTATTCATCGATTACAAACGCGATATGTGATTTATTGGACTTGAAGAGTTCCAGGACCTTGAGCGGGCTTATACTTTCCGGCGCATAGAGCGGCTTCTCCATATGCCGGTTTATTGATTTAAATTCTCCCAGCAGTATGGTTTTCAGAATGTCCCGTGTTTTAATTACTCCAACTATGGTATCAAGGCCGTTACGGCATACCGGCAGGTATGGATAATCCCCATATTCGACTATTTTTTCCTTAATTTTTTTAGCCGGATCGGTTATTTCAATATACTTGATGTCCGGCCGCGGACTCATAATTGAAACGATCCTGTTTTCATGAAGCTCGAAAACACCCTCCGCCATTTCGGCCTGATGCTTCTTTATAAGTCCAAATGCCTCGCCCTCCTTTATAAGTACTTTCAGCTCCTCTCCCGTCACGGGCGGATTATCGTTGCCGGCACCGGCCATTCTGGTAAGACTGATTATCATGTTGGTGATCATGGTAAACAAGCGGACCAGGGGCATGAAGATTATGGATAAAATCTTCATCGGATAAACAATCAAAGACGCAATGCGCTCGGGACTGCCGAGAGCGACCCGTTTGGGAATCAGCTCTCCGAAAAGTATGGACATGAAGGTAATGGATACGACAACGATACCGGTGCTCAGCACGTCGCTGTATGCAGCAAGCATCGGCATTGTATTAAAAGACGATTTCAAGCGTACGGCTATTGTCTCTTCACCATACGCCCCGGCGAGTATGCCGATAAGCGTAATCCCGATTTGAATCGTCGACAGGAACGCGGTCGGTGATTCGGTAAGGGCCACTACCGCACCGTATGCAGCATGTCCCTCTTCAGCCTTGGCTTTGAGCCGCTGTTTGCGTGAGGATATAACCGCCATTTCAGACATTGAAAAAAATCCATTTACAAGAATTAATGAAAAAATAATTATCCCGGCGGTTATTTCATGTAACATGGCGAAACGTCCTTCTTATTAATATATCGAGTCAATGTTTGCGACAAGCAATTCGCAGTATCCCGTATCGTGTAATTTATAGCCCTGCTGGCGCCGACATCCGTCAAGAGGTATTTCTGACCTTGCAGATATATATAATGATACTTCACAGTTGTAATAAAAAAAAATTTTGCTAAAGAATTTCTGCATTTCTTCCGTATTTGTATACATAAGGAGTATCAGTTATGTCCCTTCGAACAAGCCTGTTCATAGCCGTTTTTTCACTATCAATGATAGCCGGCCATCTCCTTGCAGGACCCTTCTCGGTGGCTGATCCCCCGAAAAATATCGGGGCGCCGGTGAACAGCGCCGCAAACGATTTCGCCCCGGCCCTGGGACCGGACGGAAGCTACATGATCTTCAACTCCAACCGGAGCGGTAAATACCAGGACCTGTATATCAGCCATTTTAAAGAAGGGGCATGGCAGACCCCCCGTCCCCTGACCCGGTTGAATTCACCGTATAATGATGAATCCCCGTTTTTGTCATCTGACGGGAAAATCCTGGTTTTTTCATCAGACAGGGATGGAAGCTATGAACTCCCCGCGGATGAGAAGGGCCAGATCAAGGTATCGTTCGACCTGTACTGGTCGAGCATGGTGGAAGGTGAATGGACGGTTCCCGAGCGATTACCCGGCGAGGTCAATACCGCATCCCATGAAAAGGCGCCGAGCCTGAGCAGGGACGGGATGACGCTCTATTACTGCGTATGGCCTTTCGGCGATATATCGCTTGCGACCATAATGACGGCCGAATTTAAGGACGAAGGGTTCCGCGACACCAAACCGATGCCCGAACCATTTAACAGCGGATACCGGGACCTCGCACTCATTCCGGCAGAGGATCTTGAAGGCTTCTTTTTTTCGTCGATGAGGCCCGATACGCTCGGGCAATTCGACATATACTTCGTCTCCTATAAAAACCGCACGTTTGGTCAACCGGTCAACCTGGGGGAAAAGATAAACAGCGCGGAAAGCGAGATATATCTTTCGCGTGCTGACCAGCGCTATTTCATCACCTCGAACCGGCAGGGCGGGAAAGGCCTCTTTGACCTCTATTCCGCGTTTATTTTCTCGCAGGAGGCGAATTTCGAGACCCGGGCCATACTGTTTGATTTCGACAAGTCCGCGATCAAGGCGGAGTCCTATCCCTATCTTGACGCGCTCGCGAAATTCCTGATAAGCCACGGCGATATCGGGCTCGAGATAATCGGGCACACGGACCTTCACGGCACCGATGATTACAACAACAGGCTCAGCCTGGACCGCGCGGAGTCGGTGAAAAAATACCTCGCCGGCAAAGGACTGGATGCGGCGCGCTTCCGCATCTCGGGCGCCGGCAGGACCAGGCCGGTGGTAAACCAGACAGGCGAGGGTTACGATGAGCTCAACAGGAGAACCGAGTTCAGAATTGTGAAAAACAAGTGACCCGGGCGCTTACCCCCTCTTCAGAAATAAACACCACCGCGGGAGTATCGCCGGATCGGCCGTCCGTGGTGGCCCCGATTCAATCATCGTGATCTATTTTTTTCCTCTCCCGGCAAGAAGATATTGATTTCAGGACGTCCCTGATTATGCTCTGGCTTAACGTACCGAGGGGGAGATGGAACGATTGAAGAATTTATTACGCGGTGTTTTATCCGGAACGGTTCTGTATAACTACCTGTTTATCGTATTTCTGCTTCTCTACAACTATCTGCTGCGTGACCTGGTCCTCGACGCGAGTATCGGTGCCGTGTACGAGGTGAGGGAAGCCCCCGCTTTTGGGATCATGATCTTGTCCGTCATAGTGCTGGGCACCTACGCGCTCATGTTGAAATGCAGGGAACTCCGGGCCACGGGTGAGAAGACATCGGCCGGCATCGGTTACGTCCTCAGCGTTCTCAACTGGGTCGTGGTCATCTCGATGGGCTTCACCGCCCTGCAGTCGTTCGGCATCAAGGTCACGGAAAATACCGACAGGCTCTCCGGCCTCGAGAACGCGGCCATCATGATGGCCATTCTCTCCGCACTGATACAGGGGGGCTTCGCGTTCGGGTTCCTGGTACGACTGAGCGAGCCCTATGAAAAACCTATCGGCATGGGGAGACGGGCGGCAGCGGGGCTGGCTGCATTCGCGTACGCGTGCATCGCCTATACCGTGGTGTGGGAAACTATAGAATCAAACTCAATGTCGACAATGAGCGCCTTTGATCTCACGACAGGCGGGGGAGTATCCAACCTGATTGGATGGTTCTTCTGCTTTATCCTGCTCTATCCTCCCATGAGGATCCCCTTCATCCTCCAGGAAGCGCATGACATCAAAAACGGCAGAACGGGCATCTGGATCGGAATAAGCTATATCGTGGTGCTCCTGGCTGCCCTTGTTCCCATCGTGAAAAATCCATTCCCGTGATTCAACTCTGGATTATTGCTTCGTATAATAACAGAGAATGAAAACATCCGATGCCGCTTGATTAATCCGGGGAATTCCGGGATACATTTCGTCCGTGCACTGCTTCGGCTTATGTCAGAATCCGACCCCTGGTAAATTTTTTTACATCCGGAAAAAATAAATGGTTGAGAAACTTTTGATCAGATGCTATAAATAATCACAACGATCTTTCTGGCAATCATGTGCTTCATAAAAATATTCTGTAAGGGGGAAGATTCCATGAACACCATGAGCGAATCAATGCAGGGCTTTTTCGCCGGGACCAGGCCCGGTAAAAAGGCAAAGTACGGCAAGGCAGCCTTCGATCTTCCGATACTCTACCTGCGTGATGATTTTTTCGGTCTCTATTTCACCGCGGACCCAAAAAAGGTAAAGGGCATACTGCCCTCCGACAGGATGCACCCCGTCACCATGCCTAACGGCAGGGCCATTGTCGCGATCCTGGCCTACAATTATATAGACACGACCATCGGCCCGTATGGCGAGGTGCCCGTGGCGATACCCGTCCTGTATGACAGAAAACATCTCCCCCTCATGGGGTTCCTGCCGGCTCTGCGCCAGGCGAACTATCCCGGTTTCGCGGTGCTGATCATGCACCTGCCGGTGACCAAGGTGGAAGCACGCGACGCAGGCCGCGGCGAATGGGGCTACACAAAGTTCATAGCGGACATGCGTTTCGACATCACGCCCGAATTCCTCCAGTGCTCCATGTCAGAGGGAGACGAGCATATTCTCGACCTGCGGGTTATGCGCCGCGGCTTCCACATGCGCGACAACAAGCCCCTCATCACCTTCTCGGTCAGGGACCGGAAGCTGATACGAACGGTAATCCCGCAAAAGGGCACGATGCGCATGTCCCTTTCGATGAAAGGCTCCTTCGTGAACTTCGGGAAGCACCCCATGGCAAAATCAATCCAGGCGCTCGACATTTCTGAAAAGCCGTTCATGGCCAATTACTACACCGAGCGGGGTGCCATCCTGCCTTCAGGTACGGTTATAGAGGAAAACGTACGGCCGTTCGAAGGATACCCGGGGAAAGACCGGAAAGCAAAGCATGTCACGCTTTACACGCCATACGGGGTGTAAGAGAAACTCGGGAACCGACGTTGTGGCCCGGTCATTCAGATGATTTATCAGGCAGGGCGTCGTACTCGACAATATACCTGGCGGGCATGCCTTTCATGAGATGGATTTCAACCGAGAAGGGTGACTCTTCCCGGGCCGCAAGCAGGGTCTGGCCGATAAAATTGGCGGCATAACCGATTATTTTTCCGGATCCATCGAAGACGGCGACCGCTACCTGAACGTAGCGCGCGTTTTTTCCGCTTATGTTTTTAACAATGCCGCGTACGCGATACCGGTCAATGCTGCTCTCCGGCCGTTTCATGTTCAGGCCAGAGATCTCCATCTTCGGCCTTTCCTGGTAATACCCCGGAATTTCCGGTACCCCGATAGATCTGACTGACGCGTACACCGGAGCATCGGTGACAAGGACCTGGACCGGCGATCTCTCTCCCGGGAGAATATAGTTCCTGATCCCGTAACCGCGACCGGCTGCAACCTTCTTCCCGCCCGCATCATAGAGAGCGATCTCTGCCCTTGGATATACCGGGGTCTCACCCGTGTTCACAAACATGCCGACGAAGTAAATGTTACCTATACCGTCAGGCAGGGCGGCGATATGCGTGAATTCCGCGCTTACCTTTTTTTCAGGCTCTATCGAATCCCCACCCTTTTCAATTGCTCCCCTCCCGCTTTCACCGCCGGCGCCTGACATTCCGTTCCAGCGAGCAGTCTCCCTGCCCGTTAACAAGGCAATTGAAAGCGCAATAACGAGGAGCAGGAGCGACGCCGTGATGACGGTGACGGCTTTGTGCCGCCGAACAAACGCAAGGACGGCAGCGGCAAGAGCAACAGCCCCGCCGCCGTAATGGATGGTCCCGCAGTAGTTGCAGACAAACCCGTCTTTTTTACGCCTGATATCGTGGCTTCCGCACTGGACGCACTGGAGCGGTTTGATCCTGTTCATATAGCGTTTCCATACATCGTGATGATCCTGGTCCGGCCGGCGCTGCCGCACCGGCCGGCACTCCTGTTATTTGCGCAGGCGCGGCGGCGGCACGCATACGCGCCGCATGCCCTCCTGGAGGGATATCGCATCCGCCGGGCAGAACCGGGCGCACACGCCGCATCCGATGCAGTATTGTTCCTCCCGGACCGCGACGCCGTCATCGTTCATCACGATAGCGTCGACCGGGCAGCGCTCCACGCAGATCCCGCAGCCGGTGCAGGCAGACGGGTCTATCACAGACAGGTACATCGTCGAGTTTATCATGGGGGACGCACCGTTCCGCCAGAGGGTAAAGGTATCGCAGCAGTCCTTGCAGCAGTTACAGATGCTGTTCTCTTCTTTCTCGATGTTCGAGTTGTTGTGAAAAGCCTTATGAACCAGTCCGGCCTCCTCGACCTGGCGCATTATCTTCATGGCCTCTTCCTTCGATACGCGCCGCGCAAAGCCCTGGCCTATCGTGTGGCGCGCAGATTTGCCGAAGGTGAAGCAGACCTCGGCGGGCGCGCCCGTCGCACAGGCGTGCCCGAGTACCTTCGTGTAGTTCCGGCAGAAGCAGTGGCCCACCGCTATGTCGTCATACTTGGAAATGATCTCCTCGACGGTCTTCGAAGGTACTATGTGCTCCTCCGCCTTGACCGGCTCGTTGACGATTATATTGATGGTCTTCCCTCCCTCGTTCGTGAAAACCGGGACCGTCCTGTCGATAGGCGGCTGGTGCTGGAAGACCGGA
>JAKJGD010000472.1 GCA_022704585.1 Spirochaetota bacterium
CCTGTATAGACAGCCATGAGCCGGAGAGAGATCCCAGGACAACAACCACAACCGCCGCGAACAGGATGAGAACGAGTTTCCCCTGGTGCTTCGGCTCTTTGCCGACAAAGGGCCCGATGAACAGCCCCGCCGCCAGGAAGCAGGTCGCGATCCAGAAAATAGCAAGCTGAAGGTGCCAGGTCCTGAGCGCGGCGTAAGGCAGAATCGTGGCGATCGGGAGTCCGAAAAAATTATTTCCTTCAACCGTAAAATGCGCCGTGAGAGAGCCGGTACCTATCTGCGCCAGAAACAGGAGTGACGCCACAAGAAAATAGAGCACCGTGGCTTTCTGGCTCGGCGTGGGGGCCGGTTCATTGAGGGCCACGAGCCGTGCCGTATAATCATCCTCCCTCATGTACCTGTTATAAAAAAACAGCACCAGTCCCAGCGCCAGGATGAGCAGGACCACGCTCACGATCGACCATATGACCATTTCGGCCGTGGGGACGTTTCCGACCAGGGGATCATAGGGCCAGTTTGTCGTATAGGTAACGTCTTTGCCGGGCCGCGTCGTACCGGCCGCCCAGGCGAGCCAGGAAAAAAAACTCGCGATGATAAAACCGTCTTTGTCATTGCGGGCGATACCCGGCTGCAGGCCCATGCGGTCATTGCCTTTTATAAACAGATCAGTGTAATACTCTTTCAGATTTTGAAAAGCCTCAGCCTGGTAGGCTGTATATACCAGTTCGTTCTTCTCGGGATCATATCTGTTGACTCGAAGATCCTTCGCGACCAGTGCCGATATTTCAGCTTTTTTTACAGGGTCAAGGGAATCGAATTCCTTGTTCGAATAGGATCGCGCCTTATCCGCATCAAGCCCCAGGTATCGCGCCGCAGCGTAGAGACCGAGTCGATGGAGGTAATCGGCCGACCAGTCCGGTGCGAGATATGATCCGTGGCCCCAGATGGTCCCTATATGCTGGCCGCCCCTGCTGTAATAGTAATTTTGTCCATCTTTGATATTTTCACCCGTTATCAGGACCTTGTTATTCTGATCAACTATCCTGTGAGGAACGGGCGGCTTGTCACGTTTAATCAAATAACCGCCGAAGATCAGGACGCCAAAACACATGACGAGAATAAATAACAATATAGCACGCACCTGCGGTTTTACCATGATTTACCCCCTGTTGTTTGGAATAATATAAATTTTCAATACTGATGGCATACAGTGAGCCGATTTTTTCGGCGCGCCGGCTTCCCCCTTAAAAATTGTTTTAAATTATGACGCAGCAAGGCGTCTACGGTCTCGCCTTTTCGTTCAGGTTTGAGATTTATGGTTTATTAGAATAATTTGTATGTTAGAGTTACTGATAACTATTGACGAACGTCAAGTAAAAGATCGCAACTTAATAATTTCATGATATCTTTTATTATTCAGCAGAAGTGATTAATGCCGCCATCCCGCGCCAAATCATGACATTTGACAAAGAAATGTCCACAAGTTTAAGTCTCATCTCCTTTACCAAAAGAGGAGGCAGGATTACCCCGCCCCCTCTCATGTTCCTGATTATTCAACCGCTCCATCACTCCTTAATAGCCGGGTATGATCGACTGGATTCCGAACCCTCCCCTGCTATGACCCCGCACTGTCAAACCGATCGGCGTTCATCACCTTGTTCCACGCCGCGGCGAAATCCTTCACGAACTTCTCCCCGGAGTCATCGCAGGCATAGACTTCAGCCAGCGCCCTGAGCTGTGAATTTGAACCGAAGACCAGGTCAACGCGGGTACCGGTCCACTTCAGCTTGCCCGTTTTGCGGTCACGGCCCTCGTATATGCCGTCATCTCCCGCTGTCGGTTTCCACTCAGTGCCCATGTCGAGCAGATTCACGAAGAAGTCATTGCTGAGCGCTTCGGGCTTCGTGGTGAAGACGCCATGCTTTGACCCTCCATAGCTGGCATTCAGGACGCGCATGCCGCCCACGAGCGCCGTCATCTCCGGCGCGGTCAGGGTCAGGAGCTGCGCGCGATCTATCAACAGCTCCTCTGCAGAAACGGAGTATTTTGTTTTAAGGTAGTTGCGGAACCCGTCAGCGACCGGTTCGAGCACCGCGAAGGAGCCTGCATCGGTCTGCTCCTGCGTAGCGTCCATGCGTCCCGGGGTGAAGGGGACCGTCACCTCGTGACCGGCGTTCTTCGCGGCCTTCTCGACGCCGGCGCAGCCGCCAAGGACGATCAGGTCCGCGAGCGACACCTTCTTCCCGCCGGATTGCGCCTTGTTGAAATCCGCCTGGATTTTTTCAAGTCCCTGTAAAACCTTTTCCAGCTGCGTGGGCTGGTTGACCTCCCAGTCCTTCTGCGGGACCAGGCGTATACGCGCTCCGTTCGCCCCGCCGCGCTTGTCGGAGCCGCGGAACGTGGACGCCGACGCCCAGGCGGTCGAAACCAGCTCCGATACCGACAGGCCGGAAGCCAGGATCCTGTCCTTCAGCGAGGCGATGTCCTTCGCGTCAATAAGCTTGTGATCGACCGCGGGAATGGGGTCCTGCCAGATGAGCTCTTCCGCCGGGACCTCGGGGCCGAGGTAGCGCGAGCGCGGTCCCATGTCCCGGTGCGTCAGCTTGAACCAGGCGCGGGCGAACGCGTCGGCGAATTCGTCCGGGTTCGCCAGGTAGCGCCGGGCGATTTTTTCATACGCGGGGTCGAACTTGAGTGCAAGGTCGGCGG
>JAKJGD010000473.1 GCA_022704585.1 Spirochaetota bacterium
TCGATGCACCGGTCAATTCCAAGCTCACGTTTGCCCTGATGCTCCCGATTCCGTTTGTAACAATGATCCTCACCATACTGTATAACAGATACCTGTCTATCCTGGTCGGCCTGTATATCGTTTTCTTTACGACACTTATCAGCGGCGAATACGTCCCGGCGGTCATTATTGCGTTCACAACCGCCCTTGTCGGGGTGTTCGTCAATAAAAATGTTGAGAAACGCACGGATTTTCTATTCGGAGGGTTTCTCATAGGATTGATAACCGCAGTCCTTGTTTTTTCGGTGGCGCTCATCCAGGAACTCCCCATACTCAACATGAATTTTCTCAAAATCACGGCGATTGCATTCTCGAGTGGATTCATAAATTCAATCCTCGCACTCGGGATACTCCCCCTGTATGAAAATTTATTCGGGATCACGACGAAGTTCAAGCTTCTTGAGCTTTCCGACCTCAACGCGGACATCTTTAAGGAAATGCTGATGAAGGCACCGGGAACCTACAATCACTCGATGCTCGTTTCAACCATGGCCGAAGCCGCGTGCAAGGAAATCAACGTAAACCACCTTCTCGCGCGGGTCGGCGCGTATTACCATGACATCGGCAAGATAGTAGATGCCGGGATGTACATCGAGAACAGGGTGACCGATCCCCGTGCCAAGCAGATGTCGCCGCGGGAATACGCCCAGCTGATAATTTCCCACGTCCAGAAGGGCGTTCAGATCGCCGAGGAAAGCTTTCTCCCGGACTCGGTCATAGATTTTATACGCGTACACCACGGCCAGACCACGATGACCTTCTTCTATCACCAGTCTCTTGAAAACGCGGATACGCGGGATTCAGAGCAGGTAAGCAAGGCCGACTTCAGGTATCCCGGGCCCAAGCCAAATAACAAGGAGACGGCCGTGGTCATGCTGGCGGATTCAATTGAAGCCGCAGCGCGCGCACTGCAAAATCCCTCCTATGAAAAGCTTGAAGGCCTTGTGCGAAAGATAATATACAATAAACTCAACGAGGGAGAGCTGGAATTTTCAGACCTCTCGATGTCCGAATTGCGTGTCATCCAGGAAGCCTTTCTCTCGATACTCAAAGGGATTTTCCATTCGCGCATTGAATATCCCGAGGATTATGATCTTAAAAAACTTGAAAAAAGAATAATCAAGAGCAATGATCAAAATTGAACTATTTCGTGAAGGGATTACCCTTCCGTACAAGGGCGTCACCCGGCAGAAACTCATCAAAATCGCCACTGCCGCGGCGCAGTTGCTCGACCTGAAAAATGCATCAATAACAATCATTGCTACCGATGACGCATACATGAGGGACATCAACAGGAAGTACAGGAGGCATGACGAGCCGACAGATGTTATATCGTTTTCCAACAGGGATAACCCTTTTCCCGAGATCGACGCGGACAAGGAAGAGATCGGTGACCTGTATATATCAATTGAGCGCGCCGATCGTCAGGCCAGGGAGTACCGCGTATCAATTGATGACGAGGTTAAACGCCTTATCGTACACGGCATATTGCACCTCGTGGGTTATGATCATGAGCGGTCGGATTCCGACGAGGAGATAATGCTCAGAAAGGAAGACGAGCTGTGCGGCAGTATTGATGTATGATTTAAACCCCATCAATTTTTTTCAACAGGTCTGCCTTCAACGCATCAAGCTTTTCCCTGACCGCACGTTTTCCGTCCGCAAGGCCCGCACTGCTGACCGGCTCGCATACGCTGAAATAAAACTTTATTTTCGGCTCTGTGCCGGAAGGCCGCATTGTTATCTTGGACCCGTCCGACAGGAAAAACTGCAGCACGTTGGATGAAGGAATTTCTGTTATTTTTACTTCTGTGCCGGTTTTGATATCCTTCTTCACGAGATGTTCTATGTCAGCAACGGTATCAACTGTAATGCCGATGAATTCAGACGGCGGTGACGTTCTGAAGCGGTCCATGATAATTTTAATCTTTTCGGTACCTTCCATACCCTTCAGGGTAAGGGAGTGAAGGTCCTCCAGGTAAATGCCATAGGTTGAATAGATTTCATCCAGAAAATCAGACAGCGTCTTCTGCTTCGACTTGAGCCAGTCGGTCATTTCGGCAAAAAAGTAGCAGGAGCTGATTGCGTCCTTGTCTCGTACGAAGGGTACCGGCAGATAGCCGTAGCTTTCCTCTCCTCCGAACATGAATGTGGAGCTGCCACTGTCATCGAATTCCTTCATTTTTGCGGCTATCCATTTAAATCCCGTCAGCACATCATAGATACCGCACTTGAAGTCCTCGGCAATTTTACGCTGGAGCTCGGTAGTAACGATGGTCTTGACCACCGCGGCATTAGCGGGGAGCGTGCCGTTCTCACGCGACCGGGACAGGATGTAATATTCGAGCATGGTCCCTATCTGGTTGCCGTTGATCAGGAGGTACCCGTCACCCACCTTGAATCCGATACCCATGCGGTCTGCGTCAGGGTCGGTGGCCATAAGGATGTCTGCACCCTCGGTTTCGGCCAGATCGGTGACAAGTTTCATCGTGTTTCGCTCTTCAGGGTTAGGCGAGATAACGGTAGGGAAGTTCCCGTCCGGTTTTGATTGTTCCTTCTGGATTACAAGGCTCGAAAACCCGAAATGCTCAAGCACACGGGGAATGATCCTGTATCCGGTACCATGTAGCGGGGAATATGCAATTTTCACGCTCGAAGC
>JAKJGD010000474.1 GCA_022704585.1 Spirochaetota bacterium
ATCTCGCCGGTATCCCGGGTGTAAAGGTACTTGACGGTCCCGTCCCCCCGGTATTTAAGGACCTCCTTGATTTCCGGCTTGTCCGCGAAATTTCTCTTGGAGCGGCTGTAATAGAGGTTCTCCTGCTTGCTGGCGGATTGCGGCCTTGAAAACTTGGAATTGTGCGTCGGGACGTAGCCGTTCCTGTCGATCAGGATCGAGAAGATCACGTCCTCGTCATTGAGGAATTCGTCCTCCACTTTCTGGATCGTGTCATCGAAGATCCGGTCATACTGGGTCCGGTATTTTTTCGGGCTGGTCCCCTCGATCCATACGTAATTGGTGTCCATGAGCTGGTCCAGGGTGAGCTGGTTCGTGTGGATCATGAGCTCCATGAATGTATTCATGACCTTTGCGCCGATAAGCGACTCGATGCGGCATTTCTGGAGGAGCTGCTCCTCTGTCTTGTCGAAGATTTTTGCAATTATGATGACTGCGCCGACGGATAATATCAGACAGAAGGCGACGATGACCATTATCTTTTTTGTGAGGTTCATGACGTACCCTGGCCCAGAGTTGACCGGTCCCGTACGGGAATGATCAGGGCGTACCGGTGACATTATATAGAGGCGCGCTTTAAAAGTAAATAAATAATTTGACGGGAGAGTAAAATCCGGGTGCATTCCGCTACAGGAGCGGCTTCAGGCATTCGAAAATCATCTTCAGGCCCTTTGAATTGACGTGCACCTCGTCGATGGCCATGGAGTTAATGTCTATGCCGCCATTGTCCCGGAACGGGTCTACGATCTTCACGTTGGGGAACTGCGCCGCCACCTCGCGGTAGATCCCGTTGTACCGTTCCACGTTGTTCTGCACGTGCGGACTTTTCTTCACCATGAGGTCCATCGCCGGCAGTATGGGTATGACCAGTACCCGCGCACCGACGGCCTGGGCGCGGCGGATATACCGCCTGCGGGCCCATTCGGGAAGCGTCCTGCTGACAATGCGGTATTCAAGCCCGCGCTTGTTGAAGAGCCGGGGCGCGCAGTCCGCCATCCCCAGCTGGGTAATGACGATGTCGGGCAGGTACATCTCCAGGAGGTCGACCCCGCCCCCTCCCTCTGTGACAAGGCGCGTCGTTGTGCTTCCCCGCCCGGGGCGGTCGATGATATCGTAATGCGGGAACTCTTTTTTTAAAAGGTATATCCAGGTGTCCTCGTATCGTATCTCCGCGCGCGGCATGGAGACTGAATCGGTCACGATGATTATCCTGGTGCGCTTCATAATCTGCCCATTAATACCAGCGGCGAAATTTTGAAAAGGATTTTTTTATGCACGATACCATGATGCGGAGTATCGCGGATTCCATGTCCCGGGAATCCTTTTTTGGACCCTCGCCAATTGTTGGTTGACAAAACGCTCTCGGGTTTTTATGTGAATGTAGCGATTCGGCATGATCGATGGAATATGACATGCCGGCATGAGTATTCAATGTTCCCGCAGCGATGCAAGGCGGGTCAACCACAGTATCAACGATGCCCGTTGACGGCTGATATCGAAGAGACCTCCATGGCAAAATTAACATTATTCTCAGGAAAAAAAGGAGCGATCATGAGCGCTATCATGAACGCGATCATTCCGCGGGGAGGGGCTTTCGGGCCCGGCGCCGCCGACTTCGATCTTCTTCCCCGGGCCGAAGCCTATATCGGTGCGTTCAATCCGCTTGTCAGGATGGGTTTCCCGTTCCTGCTCCGTTACATCGAGTACGGGGCGCTTTTCAGCGCCGGGAAGCGCTTGACACGTATGAGCGATGAAGAGGCAACTGCATACCTGGACACCTTCGAGGAAAGCCGCCTCTATTACCGGCGCACCATTGCCCTCATGCTGAAAATGGTCACCATGCTCGCATTTTACGATATCGACGAAAACGCCGCGCTCATCGGCTATTCACACCTGGGCCACGTCGGCGGGAAGAAAAAGGGGCGCGCGGTTGGCCGAACGCGCGCAAAGACTGTAAAGAGATAGTATGGAAAAGACGGGTATCATCAGGCAATTCAGGGACTACACCGGCAGGGTCGCAGAGGAGTGCGACGTATGCGTCATTGGCACCGGCGCGGGAGGCGCGGTCGCGGCCAAGGAGCTTGCCGAGCGGGGCCTGACGGTCGTCGTGCTGGAAGAGGGCGGGTATTTCACCCCGCGTGACTGGGACGGTAAGCCGGTGCGCAGCCTTACGACCATGTGGCGGGACGGCGGTCTCACCGCGACGATGGGGAATCCACCCGTCTCGGTTACGCTAGGCAAGTGCATAGGCGGCACAACGGCTATAAACTCGGCCACCTGTTTCAGGACGCCGGACGCGATACTGAAGAAATGGCAGACCCTGCTGGGGCTGGACAACCTCACGGCGGAAAATCTCGAACCCTTTTTTACGCGGGTCGAGAAAGAAATACACGTCACGACCCTCTCCTGGGACGTGCTGGGCAATTGCGCGCGCATCATCAAGCGCGGCTGCGACCGGCTCGGGCTCCACTGCCGGCCCCTGCGCCACAACGTGAGGGAATGCGTGGGCGCCGGGACCTGCCAGTTCGGGTGCACCGATGGGGCCAAGCAGAGCACGGACATCACCTACATACCGAAGGCGGTCGCGGCGGGGGCCCGTGTCTACGCGAACTGCCGGGCGGAAAAGCTCGTCATCCGGAAGG
>JAKJGD010000475.1 GCA_022704585.1 Spirochaetota bacterium
GAGGAGAACATGCTGGCCGCGCGGTTCGGCGCGGAGTTCGGGCGCTACCGGGAAAAGACCTGGCGTCTGGTACCCTTCCTGTACTGACGGTCATTTCCGCTTCGCGAGGAACCGTCCCACGAAATTGTGATAGGGCTTGTTCGAGATGAAGCCGGGGCGGTAGGGCCGCACCTCCTCGATCGTGATGAAGGCGCCCGGCTCGAAGATGTTCACTATGTCAAGGAACCGCTCCAGCCTCTTCTTCGGGACCAGGGAGTAGAGTATGAAGACCGGGCCCTTGAGCCCCGCGCCTTCGCTGATGGTGACCCCGAACCCCTCGTCCCTGAGCATCAGGGGAAGCGCCGAGACCTCCTTGGTGGTGATGACCCGGAGCGACTTGTAACCGAAGGGGAGCTTCGCCTCGAGTATCATGCCGACGTAGTTGCCCGCGGCGAACCCGGCCGCGTAGATGAGGTAGCTGTACGCGCTCTCCAGGCTGGCCAGCGCCTTGCTGATGGCCGTGAGCCAGATGAGGACCTCCACGAAGCCGAGCAGGGGCGCGACGTACCGGTACCCGCGCGAGATCAGCACGATCCTCATCGTACCGATGGAGACGTCGAGGATCCGCGCGAAAAAGATGTAGACCATGGTTAACAATTCCGCCTGAGTCATGGCTTTGACCTGCATGTTTAGATTTGAGTGCCGGCGCAGATGAATACGCGATTATGCCGATATGCCCGCGCGTGTCAAAATAATTTTCCGGCAGGGGGCTTTTTTCATTTGATGTTTTGGCGCTTTTCGGGGAAACTGCGGCCATGTGCGCGATGAAATCATATAAAAACGTCTTTCCATTCCCGGTCGGGTCCCCATCCTACATTCTTCCCGTGCGGGAGGACAATCTCCTGGCAAACGTTAACTTCTTGAAAGACCGGTTCGACCTGGTCCAGCTCCTCTATTTCGGGAGGGACCACCTGGAGGAGGTCATGTCCCCGCGCGTCATCCGCGGGCTCGGCGCCTTCCGGGAAGAAAGCGGCGTCGCCTATACGGTGCATCTCCCGGCCGACCTGGGCCTGCTCAACCGGCAGGGGTCCCGGGACGACGCGGTCGACGTGATCGAGCGCGTCATGGACGCGACCGCTCCGCTCGGGGTCGAGGGGTACGTCCTCCACCTGGACCTGTTCGACGCGTGCGTGAAGACGCCCGCGCCGGGCACGGAAGAGCGCGCCCCGTTCAGGGATTCCCTCGCGGCGATAGCGGCGCGCCTGGGAGAGCGCGCATCCCTGGTCTTCATAGAAAACATCGGCTACGATCTGGCCGCCTTCGGCGACCTCGTGCTGGAAAGTCCGTTCCCGGTATGCATGGACGCGGGCCATCTTTACTTAAACGGCCATGACGCGGACGCATTCCTGCGCCTGTTCGGCGCGCGTATCCGCCAGGTGCATCTTCACGGCGTCGCAGGGGGAAGAGACCACCGGCCGGTTTCGGAGCTTGAGCTCGGGTATGTGAAACGCATGATGGACTTCACCGGGGCGGGCAGGGTGCCGCTCATCGTCGAGGTCTACAACGAGGAAGACCTGGCAGCGTCGATGGAATTCATGGAAGCCCTGATCGCATAAAAAAAAGCCGCCGGATAATCTCCGGCGGCCTGTCATAAACCCTCCAATATAACGATTAACGCCAGCCTTCCGCGTAGTTGCGGGCGGTCGCTGAGGCTTACCAGCCGCTGCCTGCTGCAGCTGAGCTGTAACTACTGTAAACTGTTTCATCCGGACTGTTTGTGTCATGTTTCTGATTTTTATTTAAATCATTACATACCGAAGTATTCACTGCGCGGATTTTGTAGTAATAGGTCCCAGAGCCGACAGAATCACTATAAGAGTACACTGTGCCGTCAGAAGATATCCAGGAACCGGCTACTTCTCCAATCTTCGCGTATGTTCCATCGCTTGAAATTGACCGATAAATTTCGTATTTATCTGCAGAATAAACCGGTGCCCATGATATTGCATAGACACCTGAAGTCGAACCTTGTACTACAGATACATGACTCGGAACAGAAAGGAAGAGGCTATACGCTGTACCTGATAAAATCCTGGTATCAATGAAATAAATTTTTTCAGTAGTACCATTATAGGTTACATTAAAGTAACTTGTTGTATCTGGGACTCGTAATGTTGCATCAATTTTCAGATGGTTGTAAACTGTCCCGGCATATGAGCCTGAAGTTATCACCGTTCCTTCATGAGTTCCATCACGATCATTAACAGCAAGTACTGCTTTTACTATTGTTAATTCGCTGCCTGAAAATACCATTCCGTGGTCATTATTGTTATTATGTGTAAATGTTGTATTTGCCGTTCCGCCGAAATATGGGGTTCCTACGATTGCAACAACAACACCGGTATTCCCGCTTATAAGACCGGCGTAGGGGCCATATGTGTAACCGCCAGTTGGTGGAAAATGTGTATCATCTGCAAGCTTCCTGAACATAAAATCCCATTCCAGATTATACCTCAGCAAATACTCCGTACATGTCAACTCGCACCGTCCGCTGTCGACAGCGCTGAAAGCGCTCTCGCCCCTCACCGAATCGAAGGCCTTGACCTTGTAGTAGTAGGCCAGGTCCTCGAAGGTGTCGGTGTCGCCGTACGAGGTATCGGTGATATCGCCGCCGACCTGCGCGTAAGTCCCGTCGGTCT
>JAKJGD010000476.1 GCA_022704585.1 Spirochaetota bacterium
CAACGGTTTCGCCGGGTTTCAGTCAACATACAGCAGTATCGCCTTCAGGTACTCCGTCTCCGGGCAGAATATATTCGTGGGATGATCACAGGGCTGGCCGTATTTGCCGAGGATGACGGCGCCGCGTCCGGCGTCGGAGAATGCCCCGAACACCACCTTCTGGAACAGGTCCATGTCAATAAACCGGGAACAGGAGCAGGTGAGGAGGATCGTTCCGGCCGGGCATTTCGTCGCGACCTGCAGGTTCAGGTCCTTGTATCCGCGGCAGGCATGTTCCGCCGAGGCTCTGTTTTTAGCAAGGGCGGGCGGATCGAGGATGATGAAGTCCGACCGGACCTCGTGCTCCCTCAGATACTGGAATACGTCCGCTTTCACGAATTCGCCCGGGTCGGCGGCGTTGTTGAGCGTCATGTTCCTCCGCGCGGTTTCCAGCGCATCGGCGGATCCGTCGACGGAGATAATTCCTGCCGCGCCGCCCAGCGCGGCCGCGGCGCTGAACCCGCCCGTGTAGCTGAAGAGGTTCAGGACGCGCTTGCCGCGCGCGAGCCTCGTGACCAGCGCCCGGTTGTCCCGCTGGTCCAGGTAAAAGCCGGTCTTCTGCCCGCGGAGAGGGCTGGTGTAAAACGAGAGCCCGCCTTCATGGATGACCAGCTCCTCCGGCGTGATGCCGTGGACCTGACCCACGCAGGGCCCCAGGCCTTCCAGCCCGCGACCCTCGTGGTCGCTCCGCTCGTACAGGCTTTCCGGCCGGATCTCGTCGATAAGGATGCCCGCGATCTCGTCCTTCAATCTATGCATCCCCAGGGTGAGGCACTGCATGACCAGGTGGCCCGCGTAGGTGTCGACGATGAGCCCGGGGATGCCGTCCCCCTCCGAGAAAATAAGGCGATAACTATCGGTAGCGCCGAGCCCCGGGATGGAGGCGCGCCGCGACACGGCCGCGCGGATGAGCCCCCGCAGCGTGTCCGGGGTAAACGTCCCGCTTCCAAACGAGAGCATGCGGACCGCGATTTGTGTCCTCCCATTGAAGTAGCCGTGCCCCAGCACTTCGCCGCCGGCGCTGCATACTGCCACGATCTCGCCGTCCTGGATGTCCGGGTCCCTGCGTTCTATGGCGCCTGAGAAGATCCAGGGGTGCCGGTGACGGAGGGCTTTTTCTTTGTTTTGCCTGAGGTGAATCTGCTTCATGTATATGGTCCATGCGTCCGGCAGGGGCCCGGTCAAACCGATCGGCCTCCGGCTGCCTGTGCGATCGTGCGGCGGGCTAAAGTCACTGTCAATTATAATATGGGCGGCCGGTGCCGGGTCACTTTTTTAATTAATGTACTTGATTTTATAGGATTATCGAATTGTATGTTACCAATGCTTCTTACTCGCATCTGAATAATTATCAATCCGGGGGAATTACATGAAAAAATTAGTAGCGATTCTGCTCGTGGTATTGGCCGTACCGGCCATATTCCTCTCCTGCAAGAAAAAACCGGGCGATGTCATCATGCTGAACTACAGCATCTTCTTCCCGCCCACGCACGGCCAGTGCAAGGCCGGCGAGCTATGGGCGAAGGAGATAGAGGATAAAACCGACGGCAGGGTGAAAATCAACATCTATCCCGGCGGCACACTGGTCAAGGCCGAGGATACCTTCACCGGAGTGGAGAAAGGGGTATCGGACATAGGCATGTCATGCTTCGCCTATACCCGCGGGCGTTTCCCGATCATGGAAGCGGTCGACCTCCCGCTCGGATACCCTGACGGCAAAACTGCCACGAAGGTCGCGAATGAATTCTACAAGGCCATGAAGCCGAAAGCGCTCGACAGCGTCAAGGTCCTCCTCATCCATGCGCACGGCCCGGGCCTCCTGCATTCGGTGAAGCCGCTGAAGACGCTGGCCGACCTGAAGGGATTGAAAATCCGGTCCACCGGCCTGAGCTCGAAGATCGTGAAGGCGCTCGGCGCCATACCCGTCGCTATGCCGCAGCCCGAAACCTATGAGGCGGTGCAGAAGGGCGTGGTGGACGGCACCTTCGGTCCCATCGAGACGCTTAAAGGCTGGAAGCACGCCGAGGTCATCAAGAACACCACCGACTGCCCCGATATTGGCTACACCACCGCGATGTTCGTGGTCATGAACCGCTCGAGCTGGGAGAAACTCACGCCGGAACTGCAGGCGGTCGTCACCGAGGTCAGTCACGAATGGGTCGACAAGCACGGCGCGGCCTGGGATCAGGCGGACGCGGAAGGCCTGGCGTTCGTCAAGGAACTGAAGAAGGAGATCATCCCGTTGCCCGCCGACGAGGTCCAGGCGTGGAAAGACGCCGTTAAGCCGATCCTGGACGAGTACGTGGCGGCGGCCAAGGCGAAGGACCTGCCGGGCGACGCGCTTCTGGCGGACATCCAGGCGGCCATCGACGCGTACGGCAAGAACAAGTAGTGGCGACGCGACCATAGCGCGGCCGCGCGACAACCGAGGATGAGTCAGTTCAGCCCAATGACCGTGCCCGAACGTGCCATTGCGGCGGTCAACGCTGCGTACTTCCAAGTCGTCAAGGCCATCGTGCTCGGGCTGGCCGCCGTGGCCGGCGTCGGCATCGCGGTGATGATGGCGGTGACCTGCCTGGACGTCGTCCTGCGCATGTTCCGCCATCCCGTGCCCGGGGCCTATGACATTGTGCAGTTGA
>JAKJGD010000477.1 GCA_022704585.1 Spirochaetota bacterium
CCGAGAGAAATCGTAGGATCGATATAAAAGCGGCTGATCGGGATTCCCATGAGCCGGGAGGCGTATTCGGCAACCGTTTTCGGGTCGATCTCGTCAACAACGAGCACGGATACAATGTTTAGCGATGACGCGAGTGCGTTGCGCACAAGGACCCTTCCCCGGTAGCTCTTTTCATAATTCGACGGTTTCCACACGCTGCGGGTCCCCTTGAACAGCACAGGGACATCGTAGAAGGCTGTGGCCGGTGTGATGAGCTTCGATTCGATGCCGGCGCCGTACACGAATGCTTTAAACGCGGACCCTGGCTGGCGGAACGTCTGCACGGCCCTGTTGAGCTGGTTGGCCGCGTTAAAGTCGCTTCCCCCGACCATCGCGGTTATTCCTCCCGTTGACGGTTCAAGGGCAACCAGCGCGCCTTCAACGCGAGAGGCATTGCGGGCCGATTCATATGCTTCGAGATAGCGGTCCAGGGACTCTTCAATGCCGGTACTGCCGGCGACCATTGCCATTAAAAGTATGTCGCTGAGCGAGCCGTTGCGCAGCTCGCTCATAAAGCGCACGCGTGGCCCGACGTCGCCCTCACCGATCTTCTTCGCTTCGAGAAGACGTCGCGCGATGATCCTGTCGTAAAAATCCAGCCGGTGGCGATTCTGCTCGCCGGCAATCCGATCCTGTTCCTCAACCCCCTTGAAGAGGGAATCTTCCGCTGCCTTCTGATGACGGAGATCCAGTGTGGTGTACACCTTCAGCCCGCCGCGGTAGACGTGCTGTTCGCCGAACCGGTCGACCAGGATGCGGCGGATGTATTTCGTAAAATGAGGCTCACGGTCGAAGGAGCGGCTTCGCACACCCAGCGTCTGGAATTTTGTTTTTATGTTCCCGAGATAGGCCTCCCAGAATTCATCAAACTGCCCGACCACCTCCGCCTTGGAGATGTACCCGGCGCTGATCATGTTGTAGATAACCTGCTTGTTCTTTTCATGCGCGCCGCGGGGATTTTTCAGCGGTGAAAAATGATTGGGTGCCGACGGTATTCCAGCCAGGAGAGCCGCCTCGACGACGGTCAGGTTCTTAACATCCTTGTCGAAAAAAAATTTTGCGGCTGACGTAACGCCGTACACGCCGTGTCCGAAGTATATCTGGTTGAGATACATAGAGAGTATCTGCTCCTTCGTGAATTTTTTTTCAAATTCAAGGGCTATCAATATCTCTATGATCTTGCGGTGTATCGTCTTCTCGCCTTTCGTGTAAAGCTGTTTAACCAGCTGCTGCGTGATGGTGGAGCCGCCCTGTCGTATCTCGCCGCTGAACACGTCGATCAGCACCGCCCTGATGATCCCGGGAAGGTCGAATCCGGAGTGGAGGTAGAAGTTGCGGTCCTCGGCTGCAAGGAACGCCTGTTTCACAAGGACAGGGAGTGTGCCGCTTTCAGTGATAGTCCTGTTTTCATCAAAAAGCTCGGAGATGATCTCGCCGTTGATGTCGTAAATTTTTGTCGAGAGGTTCGGGTCAAAGGCCAGGTCACCTGAGAGTATCGAATAGCAGTATGAATATGTGTATGTAATGTACGCAAATGGAGACAGCACCAGAAATAGAAGCGATATTTTAAGCGCTTTAATGGGCTTCATGGAATAAAAAATTCTTGAAATACAACCTGTTTATATGATCCTGAATCCTGATGCGCCGTGCAGGGAAATGCCAGCACTTCCTGCGGTTTGACACATTGCCGATTAGAGCATCTCTTTTCATATTCGTAAAGAACAATTTATTAAGTGGCGGCATTATGAACCGAAAAGCATTTATGGTTGGAATTATACTGATAGTCGCGTGCGGCACGATGTCAGCCCGTGCAAAGCTTTCGGAAAAGGGCCTCGCGCAGCATAAATCAGCGATACTGTCCCGTGTCATCGATGATAACCCGGAACAGGAGGCAAATATTCGTACCCTTTTCAACGGCACGGTTATGGAGGGAAACATGGGGATCCGGCTCCTGGACAAGTTCGGCATTTTCATGAGCAACATGGAAAAGAAGGGGATCGAGATCCGAAGTACGAGGTTTTACCGGCAGAACGATGTATTCACGCTTTTCTTCGTTATGAAAGACGGGAAAGACGACCAGCTCTACACCCTTTTCCTGGAATACGGGTATGGCAGGAAGGGCCGATGTGTGCTGAAAGACATTTATTTTTCGATCGTGTTCGAGGAGCGAATGAATGAGATCAGGTCCTTTTTCGAGGCCAGATGACCGGCGTGTCAGGCTCTGTACTTATAATTGCCGATATTGAGGGAAGCTCCGGGTGCTGGAGCCGGCGCGCTTCGGAATTCCGCACACAGGATTGGGCGCGCGCCTGCGTTGAAATGTCCCGGGATATCGATGCCGTTGTTGCCGCCCTTTTTAATGCCGGAGTGAAAACCGTCACAATAAAGGATTTTCACCGCACCGGTTACAACCTCATACCGGAACTCATCGACCGTCGGGCCCATATCGTGCATGGATACCGTCGGGCACCCGTACCGGGTATCGGCGACCCCCGTGGTGCCGGCCGTCTCCTCATGATCGGGATGCACGCCGCTTCTGGGAGCGACGGGTTTCTTGCCCATACATTAACTTCGCGTATTGCGCGGCTGGAGGTGAACGGAATGCTCCTGTCCGAGGCAGAGCTCTTTGCATCATC
>JAKJGD010000478.1 GCA_022704585.1 Spirochaetota bacterium
TAAAGCGGAACCGGCGGGAATACATGACCGCGGCATGAAAATGCGAGGGGACGTCCAGCACCGCAGAGACGGACAGCTCTCCGGCCAGGGTTTCCAGGAGGCGCGCGATCTGCACGACGCCGCCCAGGCCCGGGCGGTCCTGGGCGGGAAGCCGCGGGCGGTCGTCGGTGAAGCGGTCCCGGGGGCTCTGCAGCGTCAGCCACTCGACCGCCATCGCGTTGTACCTCTGCGGCTTGATCGCGCCGCCGGTCATCGCGGGGTCCGGTGTGTACACCAGCTCGGAGAGCCTAAGCTCCATGAGCAGTCGGCCGGGCGACTCTTTGCCGTTATAAAGCCTGAAGCGGTGGATGCGGTCGTTGTCTTTGGCTATGGTAATGAGCAGGTCCCGGTAACCCTTTGCCGCGCACAGGTCCGCTATGCCGACAGTGCGCAGCAATTGCATGACTTCGTCCCTGGAATAGCGGTCCAGGAAGAGGCCTTCGCATTCGCGGGAATGAGAGAGGGAACTCAGGCTGCATTCGAACCGATCGGGAGTGAAATCAAAATGCTCGTATTTTGATCCTGTCGGGTTCCGGCGTTGGACTCCTTCGTGGCCCGGCCTTTTTCTTGAAAGCATTTCGAACAGTTTCATCATGAACTCCCGGTATTTCAATGATAAGAATATATATGCATCAGCCATGATACAAGAACTTTTTATGATTTAAGCCGGGCACGCAGTGCTAAATGCTTGACGTATCCGGGCTGGTGGTATTGATTAACACTATTTTTTCAGAACAATACATACATACAGCAGTAACCATATTTTATTTTTCAGGAGAGGCGTTATGTCGTTAAAAAAATTATTAACTCTCATCGTGTGCATGGCTGTCATGGCCATTGCAGTTTCCTGTAAAAAACAAAACAAAGAAACTGTTAAGATTGGCGCTATTTTCGCTGTAACGGGAGGAGCGTCGTTCCTGGGTGCGCCCGAAGCCAAGACGGTCCAGATGCTGCAGGATGAAATCAATGCCGCAGGCGGCATCGATGGAAAGAACATCGAGGTTATCATCAAGGATTCGGCAGGAAAACCGGAAAATGCCATATCCTTCGCGAAACAACTGATAGATGAGAACAAGGTGTTCGCCATCATTGGACCGTCCACCAGCGGCGAATCGATGAAGATCAAGTCCATCTGTGATGATGCGAAAGTCATCCTGGTATCGTGCGCTGCGGCCGAGTCGATCGTTAATCCTATCTCGAAGTACGTGTTCAAGACCCCGCAGAAGGACAGCGATGCGGCGCAAATGATACTCAACCTCATGAAAAAGAAGGGGATTACGAAGATCGGCGTTGTTTCCAGCAATGACGGGTTCGGCGCAGAGGGTAAAAAACAGCTTGAAAAGCTGGCCCCCGGGGCCGGCGTCCAGATCCTGATCAGCGAGGTCTATGACAAGAAAGCAACGGACCTCACGGGCGTGCTCACCAAGATCAAGGCGAAGAACGTGCAGGCTGTCGTCAACTGGTCAATCGTGCCGGCACAGTCTATCATCGCGAAAAACATGAAACAGCTGAACATGAATGTGCCTCTGTTTCAGAGCCACGGATTCGGCAACATAAAGTACGTCAAGGAAGCCGGTGAAGCTGCCGAGGGAATCATCTTCCCGTGCGGGCGTCTGCTCATCGTTGACGAGCTTGCGGACAGCCATCCCCAGAAACAAGTCCTTGCTAAATATAAAAAGGACTACGAGGGCAAATACGCTGAAGACGCTAGCACGTTTGGCGGCCATGCCTATGACGCGCTGATGATTCTCGTAGAGGCCATGAAAAGGGGCGGATCGGACAAGGAGAAAACGCGCGACGCGCTCGAAAATCTCAAGGGCTTCGCCGGAACCGGAGGCGTCTTTAATTATTCACCTGCGGACCATACCGGTCTGGATATCAATGGATTTGAATTGCTGACCGTCAGGGGCGGCAAGTTCGTCAAATACGAAGATAAATAACTGACACATCATCACGGGGCCGGCGCTGCCGCCGGCCCCGTTCGTTTAAGCGGTACGCCATGCCTTTCGAACAGATCTTGCAATATATTTTTTCCGGCATTACCAACGGTAGCATTTACGCCATCGTTGCGATCGGTTTTAATATCATATACAATACGACCGGCATCATCAATTTTGCCCAGGGAGAGTTCCTCATGCTGGGCGGTATGACGGCGATCTCATTAAGCGCCTTCATGCCGCTGCCCGTCGCCATACTGGCGTCAGTCGTCATCACGTCGTTCGTGGGAGCGCTCATAGACTTCATTTTTATACGGCGTCTGAAGAAACCCACGGTTCTCAACATGGTCATTATCACCATCGGCCTCTCTATCCTGATCCGGGATATCGCCCTTCACGTGTGGGACGAAAAGGTCCGGTCGCTCCCCTATTTTACCGGCAGCGAAGTGACCTCGATCAACATTCTGGGCGCCTATATCTCGCCGCAGGTGCTCTGGGTCCTGGGTGTAAGCGGCATTATCGTCGCGCTCCTGGGGGTCTTCTTTCGGGTAACGGTCACCGGCCGCTCCATGCGTGCCTGCGCATCCAACATGACGGCGGCGCGGCTCTGCGGCATTAACACCCGCAACATGGTCACCATCTCGTTCATGCTTTCCGCCGCCATCGGTGCGCTGGCGGGG
>JAKJGD010000479.1 GCA_022704585.1 Spirochaetota bacterium
TCGAGGAGGCCAGGTCGCGGTACCGGCAGGTGCTGGATCTCAACCGGGACAACCTCGACGCGCTCTATTACCTGGCCATTACCTCGATGGAGATGTACGACCTTGACGCTACCGAGCGCTATGCGCTCGAATACCTTGACAAGCGCCCCGGCGAGAAGACAATCGACTCGATACTGGGAAGGGTCTATTACCTGAAAGAAGACGGGCGCGCCCTCTCCTTCCTGGGCCAGGGCAAGAGCGGCTCCTCCCTGAGCGGAATCCTGGCATGGGGGCTTCACAGCGAGCTGCGCCATGACGACGCGCAGGCCGAAAAGCTGCTCGCGAGCGTTCAGAAATACGCGCCGCGCACCATCACGCTCCACCTGGCCCTGGCCCGGATCGCCGCGCGGAAGGGCGACGCGACATCGGCCTTCAACGAGTACGTGACCACCGGCGTGCTCATGTATAACAGCAAGCTCTACGGCCCGGCCCGGCGCAGCCTTGTGGCCGCGGCGCAGATCAACGGAACGGTGCCCGGCGTCTACTATTATCTCGGCAAGGCGCACGAGGATGACCGCAACCTCGCCCGCGCCCTCTACTATTACATGAAGGCGAACGGCCTCCAGTCGGACGTCGACCTGATGCTCCATATCGGATATCTCAGCGGCGTGAAAAGGGACTACGATACCGCGTTCCGGTATTTGAACCGGGCATCGGCCATTGAGCCGAAAAATTCCCGCACGTTTTTCTTCAAGGGGCTCGTCTCGATCTGGCAGGAGGATTACACGGCGGCCGAGAAGCACATCGGCCGGGCCATATCGCTGGACGATAAGAGCGAGACCTACTACTTCTACATGGCCATCGTGATGGAGAAGCTGTCCAGGCTGGACCGCGCGATCGATTCCCTGGAGAAGGCGCTCCGGCACAACCCGAACAGCGCGCGCGCCTGCAATTACCTCGGGTACCTGTACGCGGACAACAACATGAAAATAGAGGAGTCGCTCAACCTGGTGCAGCGCGCGCTGGAGCTTGAGCCGGGGAACGGCGCCTATACCGATTCGCTGGGCTGGGTGTATTACCGCAAGGGCGAATACCGGCTCGCGCTCGAGAAGCTCCTGGCCGCGGAGGAGATATTGCGGAAAGAAAACGCTCCCGACCCGGTCGTGTACGACCACATCGGCGATACATATTTAATGATGGGAAACATAGACGGCGCGCTGAAATACTGGATCAGGTCCAACGAGATCAAGAAGAGCGGCCCGGTAGAGCGAAAAATCAATCAGCACAGGAACAGGTAAGGGAATGAGAGCGAGAGCGGCTGGAGCGGTGTTGGTATTCCTGGTTTTTGCGGCAACGGGGTGCACGGGCGCGGGTGTGCGGATCGATGAAACGCCCCCGGGGCAGTATCATCCCGCCGGGGATGCCGCCGTTCGCTCCATGCTGGATAGCGTGTCAGCCCTTGCGAAGAAATCGCCCTTGACGTACAGCGCGGACTTCAATGTTGACGGAAGCACCGGCGCGCGGAAATACCGCCTCCTGGGAAGCGCCCAGTTCAACAGGAGCGGCCGCCTGATGCATGTCGCGTTCAAGGACTTCATCTTCAAGAGCACCGTCACCATGTTCTTCCAGGAAGGCGATACGATCCGCGTCTATTACCCGGTCGAAAAAAAGATGTTCGTAGACGACGCCAGGACCTTCGACCTGGCCAATTACGGCGGTACCAGCCTTGAGTACGGAATGATTTATGATATTGCTACCGGCACCTTCCCCCTGATCACGCCGTATCGCGTCAGGGAGGGGCTTGCGGCGAACAGCGGGAACGGCTCCATGCTGGTCCTGGAGAACCGCGACTTCTTTGAGACCATCTCCTTCAAGGAAGGGGTTCCGGACAAAATACTGCTCATTAACAGGAAGACGGGGGAAAAGCTCGAAGTCTATATTAAAAAAATCGTGACCCAGGGCGGCAGCGTTTTTTTCTCAAACATCATGGTGGTCTCCGGGAGGAGCGGCCTGCGTCTCGAGATCAATTTTAACAGGATAAACCTGAACGCGCCGGTAAAGGTTAAGACAGTTAAGGATGTAGCCATCCCGGGGAGCGTCAAGGTCTTTACCATGTAATCCTGAAGATTCAGCCCGGCCGGGTTGGAATAATTTACGTTTGTATGATTTATTTATTGACTTTTTTAATATTTTACAGAATTTAGATGCCGTATAATGTTTTAGTATGTCATTTTTCGGGAGCCATTAAGGCATAAACCAGTTGCACAGAATGGATTACATAAAACCTGAAATCTCCGATAATGAGCTGCGGCTGCTGTTTTTAAAGAGCGAGCTTGTTTTCAATACCTCCTCGTTCATACTGGAGTTTATCGAGAAAATGATCCAGTCGAGCAAGGCCGAGAGGGTCGTGTTCAACCTGGAGGAGGTGGAGCATATCGATTCGTCAGCCGTCGGCATGTTCATCTCCGTCAAGAACAAGCTTCAGAAGAGCGGCAGGACCATGGTCATGGAAGGGCTGTCGGAAAACGTGCTGCGAATACTCTCCTTCCTGGATATTACCAATTTTCTGGAACTGAACGCAGCCTGACGAGACACGCAGGTGAAATTATGACGAAGCCCCCGGTTTGCACCGAGGGCTTTTTTGGTTGAAGGCGGGTGCGGCAAAGCCTATCCG
>JAKJGD010000480.1 GCA_022704585.1 Spirochaetota bacterium
CCGTGTACGCGGGGCATCCTCGGGTTCATCTGCGCGATGACCAGGGACGCGTTTTCAATAGCGTCCATGCAGATGTCCACGCTGATGCCCAGGCTCACATACCCGTTCTGGTCCGGGAGCGAGGTCTGGATGAGGGCCACGTCTATGGGGATCATCTTGCTCCGGAACAGCTGCGGTATCCGCGACAGAAAGATCGGCGTGTAATCGGCCATGCCCTCGTTCACCGAGCCCCGGGTATTGTCCCCCACAAAAAAAGAATTGTGCCTGAAGTTGGACCCGAACTTCTGCACCGCGTAGGGGGCGACGCCCAGCGTCCATACCTGCATCAGCTCCGCGTCCACGATCGCCTTGGGATGGGACTCCGCGAACCGCACCATTGAGTTCACGAGGTATTGCGGCTCTCCGCATGCGGTGCTGATGAATATGCGGTCGCCGCGGTGTATGTTGGCGAAGATTGTATCCTCCTCGACGAATTTGTCCGGATACCGCTTCCTGCATATATCGAAATAGTCGCCCCGCCGTCTTTCCATGCCGTGGTCCTCCGTGATAGTCTGAGCCATTCCGCGCGTGCATAGTGGCGTGCATCACACCATATACTATATACTATATAAAACATCCCATTATTTCAAGGATAAAATTAAACCGTCCCCGGTGTCAATTTTATATTGACGATGACCACGTGATCTGCTCCCATTCCTCCATGTTTTCACTGGATATGATTCAGACCCTCGCGTTCGCCGGCCTGGTGATGTTCCTGGGCTACGGCCTCAGGAAGATAGTGCCGCCCCTGGCGCGATACAACCTGCCCGCTCCGGTAATCGGCGGGTTCGTGGTCGCGCTTGTCCATATGGCGTCGCGCGGCCTTGGAGCAGCGCCCTTTTCTTTCGATACAGCACTGCAGACCCCCCTGATGACGGCCTTTTTCACCACGATCGGTTTCGGGAGCAGCCTCTCCCTGTTTAAAACGGGAGGGCCTAAAATTATCACCTTCTTTATTATAGCAACGATCTTCACACTGCTGCAGAATGCCATAGGAATTGCCGTGGCGGTACCGCTGGGCCAGCACCCCCTCTTCGGCGTGCTCAACTCCTCCGCAACGCTCGTGGGAGGGCCCGCCACCGGTCTCGCGTTTGCGCCCCTGTTCGAGAAAGCCGGGGTCGCCGGAGCCTCGTCGATGGCGGTGGCGTCGGCCATGACCGGCATTATCTTCGGCGGCCTCATCGGCGCGCCGATCGGGACCCGGCTCATCGAGCGGTTCCGGTTGAAAGGAGACGGTGCAGCCACCATACAGGTCCAGCCTGCAACCGCTGAAAACGTGGTCGAGAACGTCCTGTCCGAGTCCCGGGAGATCGCACCCGCAGGCGAGGACCGGGAATCGTACGTGATGCTCAAGAGCATCGTTGTCATACTGGCTGCCATGTGGGCGGGACACTGGATCAGCGCGGGCTTCACCGCAGCGGGGATAACCCTGCCAGGCTATATCGGCGCCATGTTCGCTGGCGCCATCATCCGCAACCTTGCGGACGTAACGGGTATCCTGTCACTGTCACAGCGCTCGATAGACGACATCGGCACCGTTGCGCTCGCCCTTTTTATCGCCATGGCCATGATGACGCTCAAGCTGTGGGAGCTGGCGGCCGTGGCCCTGCCCATGCTTGCAGTCATCGCCGCGCAGGTGCTGGTTGTCGGAGTGGCGTGCTTCTGGCCCCTGTTCAGGCTGTTCGGGAGGGATTATGATGCCGCGGTCACCTGCGCCGGCTTTTGCGGATTCATGCTCGGCACAACCGCCAACGCCATGGCGAGCATGGAATCGCTCGCCGAGCGGTACGGCCCGGCGCCGCGCGCTTTTTTGGTCGTGCCGATCGTCGGTGCTTTCTTCATCGACTTCACCAACGCGATTATCATCACGGGGTTTATCAACTTTTTCCGATAGGTCCACACGCGCGATAGCCCCGCAAACCAATGTCATCGCGAGCTCAGCGAAGCGCGCCCCGGCTGCACTTCGACGTTGCTCAGTGCAAGCGCTCGGCAACCAGCTGGTCCCCGAGCGTAGCCGAAGGGTGCTTTGTCGTCCCGGTTTCATCCGGACCCCTCGCCATGTCCCCGCGGCATCCCCCTACAGGTACTGTATCAGCTGTATTATCACTCCGTCCGGGTCCCGGATGAACGCGATCTTCCGGTCCGGCCTGAATTGCGAGGGGGGCAGCATGAACTCCACGCCTTTTTCCTCAAGGTCCGCCGCGGTTGCCGCGATGTCTTCAACCGTGAAACAGAGATGATAGAGGCCCGAGTGCTCGCGCATGTCGGCCTGGGTGTCAGTCGGCCCGCACGGCTCGATTTCAATCTTCACCGTGTCGTTGCCGACGAAGTGGAACAGCTTCCCCAGGACCTCGACCTCTTCCAGCTTACGGAAGCCGAGAATGTCACAGTAAAAATGGAGCGACCGGTCGAGGTCGGCGGTCTTTATTCCCGCGTGGTTCCAGCGCATCTCAGCCTCCGAATTTTACCTTTGTCAGCCTGAAGCACTCGGCCGCAACGTCGAGCGTCTTCCCCAGGTCGGCGTCGGTCAGCGCGGCGCACACGAACCAGTTGTGGTGCGGGTGAAAGAATATCCCGCGCCGCGCCGCCTCGCCGCAGAAGTAGCGG
>JAKJGD010000481.1 GCA_022704585.1 Spirochaetota bacterium
AGGAGCGGCGCTATGTCAGCGGTTTCGTCCAGCTCGCAAAACCCGCCTGTTTTAAATTTGATCATGCGCGCGGTTCCCGCAAACGGTTCGCTTACCGTCAGTTCCGATAGCGGTATTTCCCTGCTGACGCCGTCGCCCTTGATGACGCACGAACCGGCTTTAATCAGGATGGTCGCCCGGTTCGCCTTGCTGGTTTGTCCGTCATAATACCGGCAGGAGACCCCCGGGAACCGTTTGTAGGCAGAACTAAAAGGAGATGTCAAAGTCGAACGCACTGGTGATCTCCTCGCCCGCGGCCCCGACGTCCTCCGACAGGTCGGCGGCAAAGGTATCGAGCCCGGCCGGTGCCGTAAGCTCCAGGTAGTCCATGCGCATGCGGATTATTTTCACCAGCGCCCATGGCCAGTACAGCCCCAGGGTCAGAATCGTCAGGACCAGGTTGCCGGCGATAACGGTGAAATATTTTCTCACCGTGATGGTCGATGTGAAGGATACGCCGCCGAGAGCCACGTTATTCCAGATGAGGTTGGTGATTTTAGCCTTGAAGAAAGGATAAATTACGATGATAATGCCGGCATACATCACCATCACGTATGCCATGGCGATGATGCCGGCCTGTCCCTTGTCCTGCTTCAGGCTCTCGGCCCCCGTCGCCGTTATGCCCATGACAATCATGAAGCCTATAACGAGAATCAGCACGAACAGAAAGGTAAGCGCGAAGATCTTGTAAACGTCGGTGAGGGTCGACTTGAATGAAAAGCCCGTTTTTCCGAAAGAGGTGTTGTCAAAGGTGAACTTTTGAATTTTCCAGAACTGCAGGGGATAGGCCACCCCCAGTGTTATCATGGTAAGCAGGCCGTAGGCGTAAAAGCATGTTGCCGCTTCCCCCACGCTCCCCCTGAACCGGAACCGTATCGAACGCCAGCTGCTGTTGTGCATGCGGAACGCGAGGGACCGGGTCACCAGCCAGGGCAGCATGATTAAAAACATGACAAGCAGAACCAGGTAGAGGCCCAGGTGTACCTGCGGGGCGATGTTGAGGGCCGCGATCATGGCCACGGCAATGATCCTTCCTTTCAGGATGGCCAGGGGGGAGCCGTGATAATCGAACCCCGAATTGTCGAGCTTTACGCACCGATAGAAATACTGGTTGGTCCTTACTTTCGCCCAGGCGGAATATATACCCAGGGTTATGATCGAAAGCAGCAGGTTCACGATCCAGATGCGGAAATATTCCCTGCCGGATCCGGTGAATTCGAGTTTGTATCTGTCCGGCCGCTGCGGCGCCGGATCACCCGCCTGTTTCTGGACTTGCATGCCGTTTCCCCTCCTCCCTGCAGATGTTTCTATTCATCAGGATTTCAAGCCCCCTGTCCAGCGCTTTTTGCGCGGAAGCCAGCCAGCCCGGTAAACCCCGGTCCGGATAATGACCATCATGGCCCGGAAACGATGTGTCTCAGTGCGCTCTTCAGGCGGATATGTATATTTTTCCCCGCCCTTTCATCGGGAAAGGTGGCTCGGCACTAAAACATATTCATTGTTACTGGCGGACAATTAATGTCAGAGACAGCGCCGGTGCGGAAGTCCCTATAATTTCATCCCGCTGAACCCGAAGAACGCCAGCGCGAGCAGTCCCGCGGTGATGAAGGTGATGGGCACGCCCCTCAGGTTTTCAGGTATGTCGGCGATCTCGAGCCGCTCCCTGATGCCGGCCATGATGATGAGCGCGAGGGTGAAGCCGGCCCCTCCGCCGAACCCCTGGGTCACGCTTTTCAGCAGCCCGAGCGACGCCTCCGGCGCGGCAAACCCGGAGGAAAGGTTGAGTACCGCCACGCCCAGGACAGCGCAGTTGGTGGTGATCAGCGGCAGGAAGATCCCGAGCGCGTCGTACAGCCCGGGCGAGACTTTCCGTATCACCATCTCGACCAGCTGGACCAGCGCCGCTATTACCAGGATAAACACGATCGTGGTGAGGTAGGTCACGCGGTAGGGGACCAGCACGTACTTGTAGATCGGGAAGGTGATGAAGGAGGTCAGTGTCATGACGAAAATCACGGCCAGCCCCATGCCCAGCGCCGAATCAAGCCTCCTGGAAACGCCCAGGAAGGGGCAGAGCCCCAGCATGCGCGAGAGCACGTAGTTGTTGATGAATATCGTGCTCAGCAGTATCGTGACGAAAACTTTTATTTCCATCTGCTACTTCCCCTTCTTCCGGGCATTGATCGCGTTCATGGCCCAGAGCATGAAGGCAAGGGTGAAAAACGCGCCCGGCGCCATGATCATGACCGCCGCCGGCTCCATCCCCTGGACCAGCGGGTAGCCGAAGAGCCGGTTCGCCCCCAGGACTTCCCGTATTGCCGCCAGGACCGCCAGCGTCAGCCCGAAGCCGATCCCCATGCCGATCCCGTCCAGCACTGAGGGGAACACGCCGTTCTTCTGCGCGAACTCCTCCGCGCGCCCCAGGATAATGCAGTTGACGACGATAAGGGGAATGAAGATGCCGAGCGACCGGTACACCTCGGGCTGGTAAGCCTCCAGCAGGAGGTCAACCACGGTCACGAAGGACGCGATAATGGTGATGAAAATCGGGATCCGCAAATGTCCCGGCACGATCTTCCTGACGGATGAAATGA
>JAKJGD010000482.1 GCA_022704585.1 Spirochaetota bacterium
TGGAGAACAAACTCAACCTCCCGGGAAAGGATCGATCGCGCGTATTCCTCGTAACGGGAATCGGATATGAACCAGGAGCGGTTCCGGTCTATCACCAGGTACGCGTACGTGCCCGCGTAGCCGGTGAGGTAGCGTATGTTCACCAGGTCGGTGATCAGGTACGGGAGCAGATCGTTTTTTTTGAGAACACGGACCAGCTTTTTCAGGCGCATGTGGGTCCCTCCGTCAGAGCAGTTCCTTGTAATCCATCCTGCCCCGGGCCTGGCCCCGCTTCCGGATCCAGTCCTTCTCGTCTGCCGGGACCTCGAGGATGTCCCCCTGTTCCCGGAGCACCATGGTGATGGCTTCCGCCGGGCAGGTCGAGACGCAGAGGCCGCACCCGATGCAGCGCTTATTTATTTCCGCGGTATCGTTCAGGTCAATGGCCCGCACCTGGCACCGGTCAAGGCACACACCGCAGGCGGTGCAGAGGTCCGCGTCGACCAGGGCGCGGAAGCGGGAGTGCGCGACCGCGTCAGGCATGTCAAGCTCGTTGTAGCCGCGGAGCACGCCGCAGCAGCACTCGCAGCAGTTGCAGATATAGATGTGGCCCTCTTTCTGGTTCCCGGTCATGTGGACCAGGCCGGCGTCCTCCGCCTTCCTGAGAGTGGCGTAGGCCTCCTCCTTGGTTATGGGCCTGCCCCAGAAGTAGTTTTCAAAAAAATTCTCGATCGGCGCGACCGCCATGCAGATCTCCATCGGCTTGTCGCACCGGTGCCCCAGGATCGATTTTTCCTTCTTGCACACGCAGTCGCCGACCGCCCATGCCTTCGCGTTCTCTATGAGGCGCGTAACGCTTTCGTACGTTTCCACGTCTGTGCCGTGGGGGATGTCTTTTTCAACCGGGACGACTTTCAGGAGCGCCGGCCTGTGCGCGTAGAATTCGCGGCCGAACTCCCGCCTGAAATATTCCTCGCACATCTCGCACAGTTCGCGGTCCAGGCGATAGACCTGCCATTCGTAGATCCCGAAAGCGAACGGAGGCAGTTTGAACAGCTTCACCTCGCCGAGGGTGACTCCGAATATCTGCCCCTGGCTCGCCATCCTGGGGAGCATCTCTTTCAGGTAGGCGGGGTCCATACCGGTGCGCGCGGCCATGGCGTCCGGGGTCTCATACTTCATCCGCATCTGTACGGCGACCCCGGCCTCATCCGGTGTGAATATTTTCTTCAGTATCCGTATCTCGAGCCCGTCGCTCGTTGACGGGTAACCGTTCGGCATCTTGTCAAGAATGTCCCTCAGCTGGTAATAGACCTCGTCTGCCATGGATTGCCTCCCCTTTTTTGGTTCAGAATAATCCAAACATAACAGTGTTATGTTTAATGGCAAGCATTTTACCGGCGAATTGTTAAAAAATAATAGTGCTAACTTTTTAACTGCTTATTTTACTCACGAGCGATACTATAGAATAAATGAAGCACCCCATGCTCCCCGCCCCGGCAAGGAGGTTGACCGCATTGAGCGGCGGCTTGAAGAGCAGGAGAAGTCGCATCGGGATAATGCCGGTCAGCACCAGGTAGAAGATCATGCCCGCAATTGAAACCGTTTCATGCGCCCTGACCGCCGGGGCAAGCTTTCCCCAGAGATAAATCTCGTTCCAGAGGCAGAGGAGCGTCACTATAATCACCGGGAACACGAACCGGTAGAAGGCGCGGGCCGCCGGGGTCAGAGCCGCGTCCGGGGGCGCCGGGGGGCGCCTGCGCGCGGCGAGTTCTGCACGGTGCAGGGGGTAGAACTCGAGGAATATCATGACCGCCCACAATCCAATGCCGAGGATCCAGCTCTTCATGTCCAGGGCATGGAGCAGATGGTATACAATGTAGATGTTCATGGCCAACATGCCGATGGGAAGAAGCTTCTTCATGGCATTCAGCCGCTCGGCCGCGGTCGGCTTTCCCTTCCCCATCTGGTACTCCGTGCCGGCGAACACGATCCCGCCGCCGATGCCCACCACGACCATGAGGTAGCCGAACACGCTCATGATGATGAGGTCCGGCTTGCCGAAGAGGTCGAATACATTTTTCGCCATGCCCAAGTGCAGTGAGACCAGGATCCAGAGGGCTGCCACGAAGAATGCGATGAACACACCAACCTTCTTGTAGTATCCCCGGTAAGAGCGGAAGATCATGCCGATGTACCAGAGGACGAAGAAATCGATGAACACGCCGATCACGAACAGCGCATTCATGGAGAGGATCTCCACGAACAACTTACCGCCGGTCACGAGCTTGTAGAGGAAGAACTCGGCGTACAGTACGAGGAACAGGTCAAAGAGCAGCTCGTCCGGGTTGATGGAGAGGATGTATTTTTTCATGAATGAGGTTTCTGGCTTGGTCATGGAATACCCATCAGCTTTTGTACAGGATAGGTATAACAGCGGGTATTTCAAGTACTTTTACCGGGGCATGGAGCTTTCCGTGGGAGGGTGCCATGTATTCAACGCGGAGAACGCGGAAATTATAACGCCGAGAACACATTAAATATTTGTTAGCTCATTCCGAATTATTGTGACACTATTAATTTGTTTAGAATCAAGAATACAGCAATTTGCTTGGGACCAGGCTCTGACCCCCCAAACTATATTTTAG
>JAKJGD010000483.1 GCA_022704585.1 Spirochaetota bacterium
GGCCGGCGAGATCACGGAAGAACAGTATCGGTCATCAATCGCCTCAACGCGGGGATGGCTCAAATGGGCGAACACGCATAACCTATCCGTTGCGCTGGAACTGGACCGCCTGACGGAGACGAGGGATGCGGCATAAACGATTCACCGATTTCGCGCGGGAGAGGATCCCGCTCGACGGAGAGAAAACCAGGCTCGATGACATCATCAACCGGGAGATACTGATAATCGGACACTCCATCAAGCGCAGCCGCTACGACAAGAACAGCAGCGGCAAGTTCCTGACCCTGCAATTCGAGCTTGCCGATGAACGGCGCGTGTTGTTCACCGGCAGCGACGTGCTCATCGAGCAGATGGAGAAATACGGAGACCAGATACCGTTCGCGGCGACCATCAAAAAGATAGACAGGTACTACACCCTGTCGTGAGGTGACTATATGCGAGGCTTTCCGAAGCACCTGAACACACGGGAAGATTACGAATACGTGGCCGGCGCCTTCCCGGCCGAAAAATGGCAGCCGCACTTCCAGTCTCTCCTGGATCAGCGTTCCGCCTGGCTTCCGGCAGGGGAGCTGAAGGAGGGCGAAAAGGTTGTGGAGAGCAAATCAGTCCGCGTGGCGGAAGTGCGCGACGAGATCGGCCGGACAGTGCTCGCGCGAGTCCGGGAAGAGCTTCGGGATGATCCGAATGCATTGATTGCGCGGTTGGGGTTTACGGTCGAGGAAGTCGAAAAGGCGTTGGCAGAATGAACCTCACCGTTAGTGTGACACAGCAGGGTCCGCTTCTCGACGGCCGAGGTCCCGAAATAGTCCAGCAGCATCTGGATCGTTTCATCACCCTGGCCACGGCCCTGCTCCTGGCCGAAGTGAAGAAGCGGACGCCCCAGGGCGTGTATGGCGCACAGGGCGGCCTGCTGGGCTCCATACAGAGCGAGGTGCGCGGCAGGGGAACGCCGGTTGTCAAAGGCGTGGTGATGAGCGGCCATAAGTACGCCGAGGTCATCGAGATGGGGCGGCGGCCCGGCCGGGGCATGCCTCCCGCCGGCACGCTGCAACGCTGGATCGAGGTGAAGATGGGACTTGACCCGGCATCGGCGAAGCGTATCGAATTCGTGGTCCGCCGCAAGATTGGTCAAAAGGGTTTTGACGGCGCGCACATGTTCGAGAGGGCGTTGACCGAGAATATGGGCAGGCTGCAGGCCCTGGCCGAGGCCGAAGGGCTGGCCGTGAGCCGGGAGATGACCGAATGAGCTACAGCGACATCGTGAGCGACATAGCGACCAGGATGGGAACCATACCGTCGATCGGCATCGTTCACGACTACTACCGCTATACCGCGGACGCGGCGAAATTCCTGCAGCTGTTCAAGTGCTCCATCGGCGGCAAGGAGCAGATCCGGGGATGGGAAATCACCCGCATATCGGCGCCCGAGGCGCGGGCCGGCGCGTATTTCCGCTACCACAAATTCCGCATCACCGGCTATCTGGGCCTGTGCGACGCCGACGCCACGGACAAGATATTTCAGGCCCTGATTGACGATGTGTGCGAACTGTTCCGCACCGCGGAACCGCCCGGCGGTAGCAGCTGGTATTACCTGGACCTGGCCCTGCCTGGCGATCTCCCGGCCCAGGCCGTCGTGATCGAACCGCGCATGTTCGGCTCCGTGCTCTGCCACTACGCGGAGATACTGTTGACCGTGACCGAAAGGATTCTGCCGTAGAAAAGGAGGCTTCAATGACTGATAAACCGACCTTTACCGTTACCGTGAACGACGCGTCAAAAACGATTGTCGTTGATGAAGGGACTGCAAAAGCGAAGGTGAAAACCAAGGAGGAGGTGACCAACGATGTTGACCAGGCGTAGGGTACTAGCGGCGAAAATCGAAAGCGTGGAAGGTACCGCGGAGTCCATCACCGTATCGGACGCGGGGATCCTGGCCATCGATCCCAAGTTCGACCCGGAGTTCAAGAAGAATGAACGCAGTATTGCCCTGAACACGTTGTCGAAGCTGGTCCCGGTCATGGGCACACAGTCGGCCAAGTTGACGTTCAAAGCCGAACTGAAGGGACCCGGAGCGGCCTATTCTTCCTCCGTGACTCCGGCCCTGGGCAAATATCTGCGGGCGTGCGGTTTCGCGGAAACCATCGTTACCACATCAGGGAGCGAGACGGCCACCTACAAACCGGCCAGCACCGGGGTTCCGTCGCTTACCATCTGGTGTTACGAGGACGGCGTCATCAAGAAAATGAAGGGATGCCGCGGCAACGTGAAGTTTTCCGGCAAGAACGGAGAGCCCTGCTATGCGGAGTTCGAGTTCCTGGGTGTTTACGACGGAACGGTCGACGGCGCGATAGTCTCGCCCACCTTCGAGTCCTCGGTTCCTCCGGTACTCCTCTCGGCCATCCTCAATCTGGACGCCTACGCGGCGATAGCGGCCAGCTGGAGCGTGGACATGGGCAACGAGACCCAGCTGCGCGAGGACTTCTCGGCCGCCGCGGGGTTCCTGTCATGTCTTATCACCGACCGCCGCCCGACCGGAAAATTCGACCCGGAATTCGTTCTGGTCGCCACCCACGATTTCCTGGGCAAGTGGAAAGCCGGCACCTCGATCGCACTGACTCTCGGGCCGG
>JAKJGD010000484.1 GCA_022704585.1 Spirochaetota bacterium
GCGCCAGGGCGGCACCCAGCCGCCGAATTCCTTCTCCAGCTCCATGGCCGCGGCGATGGTCATGTGATCATTGCCGTGAAGGGCGGTGACCTGTACGCCAAGCGGGAGGCCCCCGCTGTCGAGGCCCAGCGGCACCTGTGTTGCGGGAAACTCCATCACATTCAGGATCGCCGTGTAGGCGAAGTTGAACGGTGTTAGGAGCGGCTTGTTGTGCCACGGTGCGGTCGTGGGGTACGAGGGGTAGAGCATTATTCCGTTATCACCGATCAGTGAAACCAGCTCCTGCCTGAGTGCCTGGCCCATGGCCACGTATTTTTTAACCATCCCGGGAAATCCCTTGTTCAATTTCTCCATGAACGCAAGCTGTATGACAGGATATGTGTGGTCCGATATTCTCAGCATCCACTTGAGAAATTCCAGCGACGCGTTGAGCGGCTTCCCCCCGCCGAGAATCATGTAGAAGGGTGTGGGAGAACCCTTGGCGAGCATGTCCGACCATATCAGGAATGACGCTTTAAGTTTTTTAATGCTGACTTCGCGGATCTCGGCGCCCAGTTTCTCGAACGCGTCCGCGCATTTCCTCTGGGCGGCGCGCATGGTGCGGCTTGGCGATATGAAGCCGTTGGTGTCGACGCAGATGACCCGGCTGCCCTTGATCCTGAAATCGGACGGCTTTTTCAGTTTGAATTTAAGGCACGAGTCGTCTTTGCCGTCGGGTCCCGCGAGAATCTGCGTGAGCGGCATCAGGTCCTCCGCCCTGCGCGTGAGCACGCCGAAGGTGCAGTAACGCGCCGCGCCGTTCTCCGCGACCGGGTAATGGCCGGTCCCCGGGACCAGGCCACCCGTGGGCTTGTGGCCGAACACGCCGTTGAAAAAGGCCGGCATCCTGATCGACCCGCCGATATCCGAACCGAGGCCGAACGGGGATCCGCCCGCGCCCACGATCGCTCCCTCTCCGCCCGAGCTGCCGCCGACGATGCGTCGCCTGTTATAGGGGTTGTTTGACCTGCCGTATATCTTGTTGTAGGTCTCGAACCACATGCATAATTCAGGGACATTCGTGACGCCCAGGGGAATGGCCCTGGCTTTCCTCAACCGGGCGACCGCTGTTGCGTCCTCCTGCGCGACGATATTTTTACGGGACACGAGTCCCGAGGTGTGCGGCATCCCTTTCAGGGCATACGCTTCCTTTATTGTACAGGGAACGCCGTGGTAGGGCGGAAGGTTTTTCCCTGCCGATGACTTCCTCTTCCGGTCTGCCGCGTCCGCCTCTTTCCGTGCTTCTTCAAACCGGTCCTTAACGACCGCGTTGATAACCGGGTTCACCTTCATGATTTTCTCGATATGGACTTCCACGGCTTCACGGGAAGTTGTCTTCCCCCGCCTGATCAAGTCTGCTATCTGCGCGCCGGAGATTGTGAGAAGGCTGTCATTCATGCGGCATCCGCTCCACTGATTTTTTCAGTAAGCGTTATCCATCCATGCTAAAAGTCAACCGCTATTTGTTACAGTTTGCCACCCGATATGACATGTAATATCAGGGGGCCCGGTGCCGCGTAAAAATATCTTGATTATTATCCAGGAAAACGTATCCTGCAGGGAAAGCGGCCAGAAAGCCCGGGCCGCTCCCGGGAGAAACATCTAGGAGGGGATTTACATGCCGTTAAAATCAAAGCTGGTTCTCGTTTTTATCGGGGTTCTCTTCTTTATTAACCTGATGCTCTTCTCGATCATTTATTTCACCGGCCGCTTCAGCATGTCACCGGGGTCCGTGGTCCCCAGCATGATCTTCTGGTTTGCTGCGTCCATGGCTGTCGGCCTGCTGTTGCGCCCGACACTACGGTCGTACGGCGTTGTCGCGGTCCTCGTTCTCTGCCTCATGGCGTCCATGGCCGGGGCCGTGATCTTCATGGATGCGTTCGCCCTGATGACGGGCAAGCAGGCTACGGATGTGCGCGTCGCGGATGCGCTCAAACATGCGGACGCAGCGGTCATATTCTTCAAGGACGGAAAACCGGTTCCCGACTGCGTGGGGGAGATAGAGGAAAGTGACGAGGATTCCCGCACGACCTACTATGCGGTTCCGTTCGTGCCGGATGGCTGGAAAAAGACGCAGCCGGTCACCGTGTGGATAACGTGCAGGCATGACAGCGCCAGTTGCCTGAACAGCACGGGCATTGCCATGATCGCGAAAACATACACGGCGGGCATCGCCGAGGCGGAAAAGTAATGCGGGATCACCTCCGACCCTGATGCGATCCGGATCGGGTGGATCGTCTCGCCGGAGGATGAGATCAGGTTCGGGAAAAAGTACCTGGGCTATATCGCCGCCGGGGTGAACGCGCTCTGGGTGATCGCGTTCCTGGGAATGGCCCTTACGCTCGGGAGAAGGCCGGAAGCAGCCTGATAACGTGATGGCAGACAGGAATTCATAACCGGTGATACGTGATGTCGATGTCCCGGGGCGGATTCGGGGAGGAAATACCATGAACAGCGGAGACGTGATAGCTTCGGTGTTAAAAGAAGAAGGGGTGCGCCGGATTTTTACACTGTGCGGGGGGCATATCTCGCCGATTCTGGTCGGATGCAAAAAGATCGGGATCGAGGTTATC
>JAKJGD010000485.1 GCA_022704585.1 Spirochaetota bacterium
TTGACGAGGGGGCAAAAATTATCCTTGATGAAATTTACGGCATGTAGCCTGAAATGGTCATCCCAAGCGGGGGCAATCGATGAATAAAGGAAAAGCATATCTTGTAGGTGCCGGGCCCGGTGATCCGGGGCTCCTGACGGTGCGTGCAGCGCAGCTCCTCCACCTGTGTGATGTGTTGATCTACGATAATCTTGTTAACGAGACAATCGTCAGCAACCTTACACCTCCACATTGCGAGAAAATATATGTGGGTAAAAGCGGAGCGGCGCACACAATGGAACAGGAGGAGATAAACAAGCTCATCGTGGACAGAACGAAAGCCGGCAACCTCGTGGTGCGGCTGAAAGGCGGGGATCCATACATATTCGGCCGGGGCGGAGAGGAAGCGCTCTATTGCGCCGAAAACGGCGTCGAGTTCGAAGTCGTGAACGGGATTTCCTCTGCATATGCCGTGCCTGCGTACGCGGGCATTCCCGTCACAAATCGCGGCTACAGCTCATCTGTCGCTTTCATCACAGGGCACGAAGACCCGACAAAGCTTGAGAGCGACATCAACTGGGAAAAGCTTTCTACCGGTGTTCAGACACTTGTGTTTCTCATGGGAGTAAAGAATCTGCCGTTCATCGCTAAAAAGCTCATGGAGAACGGGCTCGATCCCTCCACCCCCGCAGCTGTCATTGAAAACGGCTGCCAGCCTTCGCAGCGGACAGTTTGCGGCACATTGTCAGATATAGCAGACAAAGTCAGGGATGAGGGGATCAGGCCCCCGTCGATAAGTATCATCGGCAAAGTCGTCGATCTCCGCGATCGTTTAAACTGGTACGAATCGCGACCGCTTTTCGGTAAAACAATTGTTGTGACCCGTTCCCGGGACCAGGCTTCATGGCTTACCAGCCGTTTGACCGCGTTGGGCGCTGCTGTTATTGAAACCCCCGCGATCAGGATCGAGCCCATATCCGATCAGACAGAAATAAACCGGTGCATCGGGAAGATTTCAGAGTACGACTGGATCATCTTCACCTCGGTCAACGGCGTCGATCATTTTTTCGCCGCTCTCTCGGCGAACGGTCTTGATTCGCGCTCGCTTGCAAATGCAAAAATATGCGTCATAGGCCCGGCCACCGGAGATAGACTGATAGCACACGGCATACGACCTGACCTGCTCCCGGGTCGCTTCATCAGCTCTGCAGTTATTGAAGAGCTCATTAAACGAAATGAGGTAAAAGGGAAATCGTTCCTCCTTCCACGTGCAGATATTGCTCCCAGGGAGCTAAGGGACCTTCTTCTTGAAAATAACGCAGAGCTGGTTGACGATATTTCCGTGTATCGCACCGTCCAGGTCAACTCCGATGAATTGCAATCAGCAAAAGATGCGATTGCCGGTACAAAGATTGACCTTGTTACATTTACCAGCTCTTCAACGGCAAGGAATTTTTTTAATATTGCGGTAAAAACGGGGATTACCAGTATAAAGGATTTTACCTGCGCGGCAATCGGCCCCATAACTGCGAAAACTGCAGAAGAGCTTGGTTTTACGGTCAGCATTTCTGCGGTTGAGCACACCATTGACGGCCTTGTTAGCGCAATATTGACATATTATCGCACATGATGTGATGCATGATTCAGGGATCCCCGCAATGACCAGTCAGAAGTCGGCAGTCTTATTACTCAATATATAATGAGTTCATCCCGGTTAATTACTTCTTCGTAAAAGTGAGCACCGAGGATCTTTTTAATCTCCGGGCTTTTCTTGCCCATTATCAGCTTCAATTCCTTGCTGCTGTAATTGGCGATGCCCTTCCCCACCCTGCTCCCGTCATGAGCGGTCACTTCTATAACATCACCCATTTCAAAGGACCCATCGATGCCGGTAATGCCGGTTGCCAGGAGGGACTTCTTTCCCACCCTGATCGCGTTGACGGCGCCCTGGTCCAGTTTGACCGAACCGGCTGTTTTCCGCAATACCAGCCAGCGTTTTTTACCGGTCAGGGGCTTGTTCTTTCCAACGAAAATCGTTCCGATCTTCTCACCGTCAAGAATACGGTTCAGGATGTTTTTTGTCCTGGCATTCGCAATTACCATTTTCTCTCCAAACCGTATGATAATCTCGGCGGCCCGGATTTTGGAGAGCATGCCCCCGGTTCCAACCTCGGAACCGGACCCGCCGGCTCGTTCGATTATTTTATCCGTGATGTGATAAATTTCCTCGACCGGCTCAGGATCGTCGAGATTCATGTAAAAGCCGTCAACATCCGAGAGAAGTATAAGGAGATCGGCATTTATAAGGCTTGTAACATGGGCTGAAAGCATGTCGTTGTCGCCGAACTTTATTTCCGTGACGGCGACTGAATCGTTCTCATTGACGATCGGTACGATCCCCAGGTCAAGCAATGCCTCTAGCGTGTGGCGGGCGTTATTAAAACGTGTCCTGTGCCTAACGTCGTCTTCCGTGAGAAGTATCTGGCCCACCTTGAGTCCTTTTCTGTTGAACTTGTTCCGGTATTCGTTCATGAGAATGGTCTGGCCGACAGCCGCGCAGGCCTGCTTCTCGGGTATAGTAAGGCACTTTACGCTTTTCCCGAGCCTGCCGGAACCGGCGGATATGGCCCCG
>JAKJGD010000486.1 GCA_022704585.1 Spirochaetota bacterium
CCGCCTGCTCCGGAATATCAACCCTTCACCCTACATGTTCTACGTCAAGGTACGCGACGAAGTCCTCCTGGGCGCCTCGCCTGAAATACACCTGAAGATCGAGGACAGGGTCGCCACCCTCAAGCCTATAGCCGGGACCTATCGCCTTGATGGCGGCGATACGGGTTTACTGGCCGCGAAACTCCTTGCAGATGAAAAGGAGCGCGCCGAGCACCTGATGCTTCTTGACCTCGCCCGGAACGATCTTTATACCGGGTGCGCGACCGACTCCGTGAACGTGGTGAGCTCATTCAAGCCGGAAGTATACTCGCACGTCATCCACATCGTATCCGAGGTACAGGGGCGGATGCGGGACGACGTTTCGCCGCTGCGGCTCTTCTGCAACACCTTCCCTGCAGGGACCGTGTCCGGCGCACCGAAGGTCCGCGCTATGGAGCTGATCGACCGGTATGAAAAGTCGCCGCGCGGCTTCTATGCCGGCTGCGCCGGATATTTTTCCTACAGCCAAGACATCGACACCTGTATCGTCATCCGCAGTGCGATGGTCAAAAAAGACCGCGTCATACTTCGGGCCGGCGCCGGCATCGTGTACGACAGCGAGCCGGAGAAGGAGTACCGGGAAGTCGGCGTCAAGCTTGGCGCGCTCTTTGACGCATTTAACTGCATCAGCACACTGGAGGAGCAGCATGTTTTTACTGATTGATAATTACGATTCATTCACCTACAATCTCTTCGCCCTGTTCAGGGAATGCGGTGCTGATGTTGACATCATCAAGAACGATGCCTATGTCCGGGCAGACCGCTACGAGGGGATCATCCTCTCCCCCGGGCCGTCCTCGCCGGAACACTCGGGAACCACGCTCCGGTATATCCGGGAACACCTGGGCAGCACGCCTATCTTCGGGGTCTGCCTCGGCATGCAGGCGCTGGCCAGCTCCCTGGGGTACCCGATCGTCAGGGCGCGGACAATAAAGCACGGCAAACTGGACGAGATCTCGGTCACGAAAGAATCGGTGCTCTTCCGGGATGTGCCCCGGACCTTTTCAGCGGTGCGCTACCATTCGCTGGCAGCTGCTGCGGACGAGCGTCATGTCACTTCCCGGTCGCTGGGTGACGGCACCGTCATGTCGATCGAGGACCGGGAGCGGAAATGCTTCGGCGTCCAGTTCCACCCCGAATCCATACTGAGCCAGTGCGGCCGGCAGATCATACGGAATTTCATCGGTTTCACCGCTGACAATTCATCGTCGGGAAACTGAGATGCAGGGAGGAACAATGGACCGGATTCTACAAAAAGTCAATTCAGGCGACCGGCTCAGCTTCAACGAGGCCAGGGATCTGTTCGAATCGATGATGCAGGGAAGCCTTGCCGAATCGCAGATCGCGTCGTCCCTTATCGCCATGAAGCTGCGCGGTGAGACCGTGGACGAGCTGGCGGCGCTGGCCGTGGCCATGAACCGCAACAAGCGGGCTTTCACCCCCGGTGTGAAAGGCACGATTGACACCTGCGGTACGGGCGGTGACGGAAAATCCACGGTTAACGTTTCGACCGCAGTGGCGATCATCATCGCGTCGATGGGGTATCCAGTCGTCAAGCACGGTAACTACGCCCAGAGCGGTATCGTGGGCTCGGCTGACATTCTATCGGACCTGGGAGTGGATATAAACGGCATAACATCGCCGGAAGAGTATCTCGCCAGGCACAACTTCATCTACATGCTGGCGCCTCTCTACCACCCTGCACTCAGGGGCATCGGCAAGGTCAGGCGAGAGCTCAAAGTCCCCACGCTCTTCAATCTCGCGGGCCCGCTGGCAAACCCTGCCGACCCTGACTACCAGATCATAGGGATCAGCAGGCGGGGAAGGCTTGAATTCATGGCCGGCGTACTGGAAAAAATCGGCAGAAAAAACATCACTCTCTACTCCTCACGGGACGGATACGACGAAGTCTCCTCCGCCAACACCACCGAGTGCATACATATCGGTGAAGGTGATACCCGGCGCTTTACAATCGATCCCTCGGACTTTTTCGAGCCGTTTCCCATGCCGGTCGTCCGTGATCGTGATGACGCCCGGCATCAGTTTCTGGACGGCCTGACTGGCCGCTGTGAGACCCTTATGAAGGTATTCGCCCTGAATGCGGCTCTGGCGCTTCGCACCATGAACTGCTGCGGTATGCGGGAAGGCTTTTTCTCGGCGCGCGAGCAGATATCCTCGGGACGAGCTATCAGTAAGCTCGAAGAGCTCGCATCGGAAGAATCTGCAGCCCGGGCGGCACAGTGAGGAACCCATGCTTCTGAACGAAATCATCGAGTACAAGAGGCTGGAGATAAAAACGCTGCGACCGGATGCTGTCGAACGCCGGCGACCCGTGAGAGACACGATGGCATTTCTCCGTTCACGCCCCTTCATCGCAGAAATTAAAAAAGCATCTCCCTCACGCGGTGTGATCAACAATACGGTTGATATCGCATCACGGGCCCGAGAGTACGAGTGCGGCGGCGCAGGCGCGGTGAGCGTGCTTACAGACAGCCGCTATTTCATGGGAAGCTTCAATGACCTGAGCGAGATCTCGTGCTCGATCAATATCCCGATCCTCTGTAAAGA
>JAKJGD010000487.1 GCA_022704585.1 Spirochaetota bacterium
AGTGCGCTGGAAATCTGAAAAGAATTTTTTATCAAGTATCACCCGATTATCTGCGCCCCCATCCTCCAGGGCAGCGGCGGGGACCATCGCCATGACAACGAGAAGCGCGAATGCATATACTTTCATACTGGATCCTCCGGCACCCTCTTATTCGGTAAAATCAATCTCTATGAGCCTTGAATCACGGTTTACCATCATCTGCATGATACGGTGACCCTGACGCTCGAACATTCGGACGAATGAATCGAGCGATGTTACATTTTTCCCATTAATGGAAGCAATCACGTCCCCTTTTTTAAGGTTGTAGATCACGCTGTTCGGGGACACATACGATATGACCACGTCCCCGGTCTCGGAGTTCTCATCAATTTCAATGCCGTACCTCATAAACAGCGTGTTCATCTCTTTCCTCAGTTTTTTATAGACGGTTCGCTCCCTCAGTATCAGGCGGACATTCTTGAGCCTCCCGTCCCGTGATACTGCTATATCGATCCGCGAGCCGACCGGCTTGTTGCCAACGGATTTTATAAGTCCCCCCAGGGTCACGACCTTCTCGCCGTCAACCTCCCGGACGATGTCACCGGTTTTTAACCCTGCCGATTCGGCCGGCGAGTTTTTGATTACCGAGATAACCGTCAAGAAACTCTCCTCTTTACCAATTCCTGTCCGTTTTTCCTTGACGAGAAAGCCGATCCAGCCGCGCCGCACTCTCCCGTGATCGATCAGCTCCCGGCAAACCTGTTTGACCAGGTTCGACGGTATTGCGAAGCTGATCCCCTGGGACCCGCCGGATTCAGATCGTATGGCGGTATTTATTCCAACAAGCCTGCCATCCAGGTTGACGAGCGGCCCGCCGGAATTACCCGGATTTATCGACACATCGGTCTGTATGAAATCTTCAATATCAGCGAAGCCGATGTTATCTCTTCCCTTTGAGGATACAATACCGCCGGTAATGGTCTGCCGGAGTCCGTAGGGATTACCTATCGCAAGGACCCACTCCCCCTCGGAAAGCTTATTTGAATCACCAAATGGCACGGGCCTGATGGGCAACCGGCCGTCATCCTTTATTTTCAGAAGCGCCAGGTCTGTTTTCGGATCGGCCCGGTAATATGAGCCGTCATCAAATCGCTCGAGAGTCAGGGTAAGAGAGTCACGCAGAATCACCTGGTAGTGATCGCCCTTCATGACGACGTGGTAATTAGTGACAATATAGCCGTCATCAATAATGGTTCCCGACGCATAGGCAACCTTGACGTATTTTTCACTGCCTTCTTTTTTTTCGAAAATAGAAATGCTTACGACGGAATTCTTGACCGAGCCCGCCGCGCGAATGAAGCGGTCGTTGAAATCATCGGGCGCCGATCGTGACGGAGCCGTCACACCGAGCAGCACGATCAGGCTAATCAGCGGTAACCGCGTCAAAATAGCTGCCCCCCTCTTTCGTTCGGTACTTGCTGAAATCAATCTTCTCACCCCTCGGAAGCTGTTTGTATTTCTTGTCCCTCGGCTCTATGCCCGTCAGAAGCGAATAGATCCCGACGGCAATTCCCTCGGCGATTTCATTCTGCTTTTTTACAAGAATGTGCCGGTCCCGCGAACGGTTCAGATACCCCAGCTCTATGAACGCGTTAATCGCATTAACGTGCAGCGGCATAATCCAGACCGATATATAGCTTTTCCCGGCCTTCTGGGACGGGTGATCATCGCCGTTCAGAAACAGGGAATAGCAGATATACCTGATGATCTCATATGACGCAAAAGCATTATCACCGCCGAATCCCTCGGGACCCCCATCGCGCCGGTAGCGCTCGTATTCCGACCGCTCACGGTCCCAGAACCTGCCTTCCGGAACAAAATCATCCAGCGTCGGGGCGTACCGCGATAGCGGTATCTCATGCCGGGCGGCATTCTCCCATCCGGGATCATCTGCGTATGACCAACGCACCATATTATACCGATAACCCTTGAATCCGGGACGGTTCTCATCCATATCATGCCGCAGGGGCGAACCGGTATAATACAGCGACACATCATTGAGGAACCAGCTGAAATCAGAGCGGGTATTCTCCTCTATGAACCAGTCCCTGTACGGGCTCCGGAAAAAAAACCTTTTATCCACCAGATTACCTTTCAGGTAGGCGAGTCCCTCATTAAGCAACCAGTTCGGCGGCAGAACGACAGGACTCATTCCTTCAAAATCCCGCGGACCGGATGCTGCAAGATGCAGAGACACCACCAGGTGCGGTTTAAAGGCATTGATCCGGGAGATACGCCCGGGCAGCATATTTCCGTCTGCATCAGGATAATCGAAAAGCCGGTACGGCGCGTTCGGATCCCTCTGGAGATCCGCTTCTTCTTCTGTGATGGACCTCCCCCTGCTCATGTAAGTCTGGATCGTTGCCTCGCGGGGCGTGTCATCCGAATAACGCTCAAGAATCCGATAAAATTTTTCCCTGTTCCCATTCGGCCCGAGTAATTTCAATATTTTCTCGGTTTTTTTTGCGATTGAATATACGATAGTCCTTTCATGGAGCCCGCCGCGCTCGGCCCCCTCTTTGAAAACGTCAAGATACCGTTTATATATCGTATCGTATCGATCGCCA
>JAKJGD010000488.1 GCA_022704585.1 Spirochaetota bacterium
TTCATGAGACGCTGCGCTATAGTATTAGTATTACTCATGGTCTGCACCGCCGGGTTCGGACAGGAAATCAATTTCATAAATGAGCTCTCGGGCAAGAAGGTTGTCACGTTCGGCGAAGGGATCAAGATGTACCTGTACACGCTGGGCAGGGCCCCGGCGGGGTTTGACGCAAACGTGCAGGCGCTCAAGGCCCTTAAGCTGCTGAAAGCGAAAAAATACAATGAGCAGAAGCCGCTTCGCCGCGGCATGCTGGCGCTGATCGTGGCGCGCCACCTGAAGCTCAAGGGATCGCTCCTCTACCTGATGTTCGACACGGAGCGATACGCCCACCGGGCATGCGTCGCCGAAAAAATCATGGACGCGAACACCAGCGAGCTGGACAAGCTCACGGGTGATGAGCTCCTCGAGGTCATGGCGATAGTTTCGGAGCGCATGGAGGGCACAAAATGAAACGGATACCGATCATAGTTCTGATGCTGGCGGTCCTGGCCGGGTTCGCGCACGCGGCATTCGCGGCGCCGGCGGACCCGTATTACCCGATAATGAAGGGCGACGAGGACATGCGCTCCCTCCAGAGCAGGAAGGACATGATTTCCAGCGGGTTCCAGTACGGGGCATGGATCACCCCGGTCATCATCTACCAGGACACGCCGGGCAGCGAGCTGGTCACCTCCATCACCACCTTCCGCGCCTGGATGAAAACCTATCTCTGGCAGGACAGCTTCCTTTATGTGAGGGGCAAGGACACCTACACCGCGGTGATCTATGACAAGAACGCGTCGGCCGAGGAGAAGAAGAAAAAGAAACGCAACAGCTTACTGTACCTGCTGGCCGGCGACCCCTCCTCCGCGGCCATAACGTACCTTGGCACCAGTAGAGCTAAGGACAAGAATGTCATCGATCTCGACCTGGGATACATCGACATGGCCACGCCGCGGAAGGAGTTCACCGCCTCGATAGGCCGCAAATACTTCCTCATCGGGAACGGCATGGTCATGAACGGCCGCGGCGACGGCGTCGAGCTCGGCGTGAACACGAAATATATCAACATAAAAGCCCTGGGCGCGTGGACCGGATGGCTGGCCAAGGACGACAATCCCTACGGGCTCTCCGACCGGGACATTACCACCGGCGCAAAGCGGGTGTTCGCGGGCGGTACCCTCTCGACCTCCTGGTTCAACCAGACCCTGTACGCGTTCGGGCTCGCGCAATTCGATTTCGGCAAGGAGCAGTACAATTACAATAACTTCCTCTTCTTCCTCGCCGGGGGCAATGCCGACGGCGCGCAATATTACAACACCAGGACGCGGTACGAGTCCCAGTATTACGGCGCGGGCCTGGAGGGTGTCATCACGAGCGGGCTTACGTATTCCGGCGAGTTCATAGCCGAAACCGGCAAAAGCTACACCTACGATCCGCTCATGAGCAACATTCGCTCGAAGAAGGACATCATGGCGTTCGCCGGGATGGCAAAGATCGAATATTACCTCAACGTGCTCCTGAAGCCGGTCTTCACGGCAGAATACGCATTCGGATCAGGCGACCCGAACCGCGATGATTACCGCCTGCCGACCGGCAACCGGTTCGGCAAGGACAGCGGTTTTATCTATTTCGGCACCTTCGTGGGAGGATATGGCCTCAAGCCGAGCCTGGGCAACCTGCACGTGATATCCGCAAGCGCGGCGGTATCGCCTTTGTCATGGTCGAAGATCTATTCGGTGAAGAACATGACGCTGATCGCCCGCTACCTCTATTACATGAAGCACCGCGCGGAGGCGGCAATCAACAACGGGCTTGACGCGACCAAGTTTGAGCGCGAGGTAGGGCACGGCCTGGACGCCTCGCTCAGGTGGCAGATCTTTTCCGATTTTTCATTTTTCACGAACTACGGCCTGTTCATACCGGGCGATGCATTCGGTTACAGCATCAAGTGGCAATACACGCTGTCTCCGGCCAGCATCACGCCGTCGCCGAGCTTTTCGTCACGGGCATACCGGCATTTCGTGATGGCCGGTTTCAACATCAGCTTCTAGGGATGACGGATGCGCGATCGTATGCATGCCTGATGCATATAAGCCCCGGGAGCGCGGGGAGAGCCGCACGCGCGGCGCTCTCCCGGAACCGGGGAAGCGCATGATGGTATAGTAACAAGACGGGGCCTGCGAGCATATCGGCAGGCCCTTGTAATTTTTACGAGGTACGGCCATGATCAAACGATATCTTGAACAGATTAGCGGATTCATCGAGGATAACAGGTTTTCGGGCCTTGCCGTTGCAGGGGTGTTCTACCTGCTCATAGTCATCTTCTGCTTCACCCGGGTGTATGAAGTGTTCGAGCTGAAGCTCTATGACCTCAGGTTTTCACTTCGTCCTTCGATAGAGGAATGGGACGGGCTCTATTTTCTCGACATTGACGAGAACAGCCTGACCACGGTCGGACAGTTCCCCTGGCCGCGCAACATCTACGGGGAAGGGCTCAAGACGCTCGCCGACGTGGGCGCCGGGCTGGTGAGCTTTGATATCATGTTTCCCGACGCATCGCCGCGGGGCATAGACAACAAGGAGCTGGACGCCCTGACGAGAAAAGCCGCCGCGGG
>JAKJGD010000489.1 GCA_022704585.1 Spirochaetota bacterium
GCCGATTTTCATTTTCTCCCATTACCCGATCATGGCGCCGCCGCAGGCCGGCACCCGCTACGCGGACGGGGAAGAGCTCCACAGGCTCTTCAAAGAGTACCCCGTAAAAGCCGTTATAGCCGGCAGTACGAGGGGGCTGTACGAGTTCGAAAAGGACGGCATCAGGTACGCGGCGGCCGGATGCTTCGGGTACACGTTCGAGGACTGGCACTGGAGCTACAACCAGTATTACCTCGTCAGCTATGACGGCGCGAAGGTTACCCTCCGGGGCGTGCGGGTAAGCTTTCCCGCCAACTCCTACCGCCCGAAAATCATGAAGGACGAACCTGAAAAAAAATAAAAAAATTGACATGAGGGCGGCGCCGGATAGAGAATAGGACACGCGCCACGCGTTACGAAACCTGCCAGGAGGACGACATGGCTGCCAGGCTGAGCCTTACCGAGATCCATGACACGATCAGGGAGCTGACGGAAATCGAGACCGAGCTCGACCGGAGCATCAACACCACCATGTGGGTCAGCGACCCGCACGGGGCCGGCGAGCGCTTCACCACCATCCTGAAAGGGCGGTTCGGCCTCATCTGGCGGACGGCGCAGGAGGCGCTCTCCAAGCACTTCTCCGTGGAAAAGCTCGACTACCTGGACCACGCTGTCCAGGCCGAGCGCTACCTCCCGGACGAGCCGTTCACCATGGAGCGCCAGGACGTAATCTGGGCCCTGGTAAAGATAATCCGCTACAAGGTCGAGGACATCGTCGATTTCGAGCAGATACGGTCGAACATCAACGAGGACCTCAAGTCCGTCATCGAAAACCTCATACTGGGGTTCCATGTCCCCGACATCGTGTACGAAAACGAGCTTATAGCCGACAAGGTCATAACCGGGCTCGCGAAGATCGTGAAGCAGGTCATACTGGGCCAGCTCGTGGTCCTGGGCGACGTGTTCGACCGGGGCGACGAGCCCGACAGGATACTGCGGATCCTCTCCAGCAGGGAGATACGGCCCTACGTACGGTTCGTATGGGGAAACCACGACATCCTCTGGATGGGCGCGGCAGCGGGGAACAAGTCGCTCATCGCCGAAGCCCTGCGAATAAGCGTCCGCTACGACAACCTGGCCTTCCTGGAGCGCCTCGGCATCAACCTGGAAAAGCTGAAGGCCTTCGCCGAGTCGCTCTACCCCGGGGGCGTGACCGGGCAGTTCAAGGCAAAGATGGACATCTCCCGCAAGATGGAAAAGACGCTGGCGATGATCCAGTTCAAGCTCGAGGAAAAGACCATCAAGCAGTTCCCCGAGCTCCAGATGGATCCGCGCCTCAACCTGGAAAAGTTCGCCGCGATGCTGAAAACCGGCGACACCGAAGGCCTCACCGACACCCACTTCCCCACCCTCGACCCGGGGAACCCGCTCGCCCTTACCAGGGAAGAGAGCGAGGTGATCGACGACCTCGCGCGCCAGTTCACCTCCAGCCCGAAGATCAGGGACCTCATGAAGTACCTGTTCGAGGAGGGCAAGCTCTACCACATCAATAACTACATCCTGAACATACACGCCCTGATCCCCAGCACAGAGGAGGGCAAATTCGACAAGCTCTTCGGTAAAAAAGGGAAAGAGCTGATGAACCACCTTGAGGCCCTGGTGAAAAACGTGGGTAAACGCTACCTCGAGGAAAAGGACCAGGACCCGTTCGAGCTGGCGGTCATGTTCTACCTCTGGTGCGGCCCGAAATCGCCCTTCTTCGGCAAGCATGCCATGAAGACCTTCGAGCGTTACTTCTTCAAGGACAAGGTCACGCACAAGGAAAAGACCCTCCACTGGGGCGAGAATTTAAAGAAGAAAGAGTTCATGGACCTCATAATGGACGAATTCGGCACCGAGCGGATCGTGTACGGCCACACCCCGGTGGACATTATGAAGGGCGAGAAGATCTCATCGCCGGACGGGCGCGCCATAAACATTGACGGCGGCTTTTCCGAGGCCTATCTGGGGAGGGGCCACTCCCTGATCCATACGCCCTTCTCGATCTATGCCATTATACTGCCGTCCCTGGACGAGATACGCGAGGCCAAGCACGCGAACCTCAAGTTCGAGGAGATAGCCCGGTTCGACAAGCCGATCAAGATGAAGGACGTGTTCCGGGGCAAAGAGCTCAGGAAAAGGCGGGATGAGCTTCTGAAAAAACTCCGGGAATACGCCAAAAAGTCGCGATAACATCAGGGGCGCGCCCGGGCGGGCATTCCCCCGGATTTTGTCTCGTTTTTTAATCTGCGTCCGATATTTTTAGTTGAAATTAATTTTAACGCCTGTATCATCTGCCGCACAGGTTGGGTTCATGGCCAAAGAAATTTCAGTCCGCATCAAATTCTTCTCGGGTATCGATAAAGAACTCAAGCTGTCTGACTACGACCCTGCCGTAGGAATACTAATGAAGATTCCGTCCGGTAAACGCCTGAAATGGGCCCTGAAACACGCAGGCATGACATCCTTCTCGGGCAACGCGTTCTTCAGAAGCGGCTCGAGGATCAGCACCTGGACCAAGCTTAAAGACGGCGACGAGGTAAGCTGCCTCAAGCCTTCCGGCGGGGGCTGA
>JAKJGD010000490.1 GCA_022704585.1 Spirochaetota bacterium
CTTGTGGAGGAGGGCGCTCAAGCGGATATGGCTGGAAGCGGTAAATGCCACATAACATTGCTTATCTTAAAAAACATAAACACCTTCAATTTTATGATTGACAGGACGATATTTTTACATTAAATGTCTCTTTGGAATAGCATCATAAATTCTTCAATTGTCTTGCTGCGTATCCAACACGGCATAAGAAATTGTAGTATTAATGAGCCTTATTCTTTGGGTTAATCCCTCATACTTATTTATTAGGAGTTTTTTTATGCCTAAAGGTACAGTCAAATGGTTCAATGAGAAAAAAGGTTTCGGTTTTCTTTCTCATGATGATGGAACAGATCTCTTCGTCCATCATACGGGAATTGTCGGCTCCGGTTTCAAGGTCCTGCACGAAGGTGACAGGGTCGAGTTTGAGATCGAGAAAGGCGAAAAAGGCCCCCGCGCCGTTTCCGTGAAAACCATTAGTTAAGGTATTCTTAACACTACAATCAGGCCTGGCCCGGTGATACCGCGTCAGGCTTCTTATTTCCCGGGGCTTGTTCAAATCCGCCCGTTAACAATTTTTCCCGGCGACTCCTCGCATCCAGCTCGGAGTATTTTCCCCCATCATAAAAAAAAATCGTCATTTTACCTCATGATCCGCTGCTTATCGGACATGCAGTGAAATAGGTCCCCGACGGGCCGTTCCCCTGCCTGATTAATATGTATGAGGTATGAAAATGTATTTATTTCACAGGTGTATAATTGTCGCATGTCTGATGTCTGCCGCTGCCATGTCGTCATGCGGGACAACCGGGCAGGGAAGCGAGGAGCCGACGCGATTGATCGCCGGGGCATTCCTCGATGGTATGAAGAAACAGGAGCCGGGCCTGCACCCGCTCTTCGCGACGGCCCCGGGCCGCGAGGTGCCCGCCTACGCGCTTGCATCCTGCACGGACGGCACCGGCCAGACGATCGTTACAGACTGGGACGGGGACGGCGTTCCGAATGACCGCGAAATCGCGACAGGCCGGAACCCGCACGTGGCCGACTACCCGCGCGTAACCGTGAGAACCGGCCAGCCGCTGACCATGGAGATCGAGTATCGCCGCGAAGGCCAGACAAAGGTGTACGAGGAAACCATCAACGAGGAGAACACGAAAACCACGAAGACCGAGAACATGGACGAGACGCACTACGCGAAAATCAACCAGAAAACGACCCCCTACGTTGTAAAGACTGCGGAGTCAGACGCCGGAAGCGATGCGAATTCATACGGGTACCATTTTTCGGACGAATTATCGATTAATAACTCTTTTAGCCTCGGAGTTTTAAAGCTTTTTGAAATGGCTGTGATGACCGGTATGTCCAAAAAAAACAGCAAGAGCGAGAACTGGAGCTTCGCCAACAGCTTCAACCGGTCATCCATGAGCGAAAAGACCGTGTTCGACAACGTGAACTTCGTCGACAACATGGACGGGAGCGGGATCGTGCTCAAGGATTCGAAGGTCATGGACATGGAGAACCGCTACCGCGGGAGCGAGATCTCCAGCGACACGATCAGCTACGTCCCCAACGCGGGCAGGATAAGCGCGGCGTTCTATTTCAAAAACGAATCGCTGGACATGCCGGTCAGGATCTCGGGCGTACAGTGCACGGTCCTCCTGAAATACCCGACCGGGCGCCTTGACGCCCTCTCGACCTTTCCGCTCCAGTTCGAGGACGGGAGGCCTTTCGAGGTGGAGATCGGCGGGGGCGAGGAGACGCCGCCCTTCGCGGTCACGGTGACGGGACTTGGCACGGAAAAGATCAGGAGCGCACTGAAGAACGGCCTCGTCCCGGTTGTCAGCATATTCAGCAGTGACATGACACTGGTCGATGACTCGAGCTACCAGCCCGGGATCGAGAACCTTTCCCAGGTCGAGGAGGGCGCGAAAAGCCGGACCGCGGTGATCAGGATCGTGGCGCCGAACAGGCGGGACCTGTACCGGGTCGCCGCCTTCGACGTTAACGGGAGCGCCATGGCGCCGGGCATTTCCCTGAAAAAGGCACTTTTCAACATATTCAGGTCACAGCTCAAGGGCGGCGAATCATGGGAGCACGATGCTCTTGGTAACGGCCTGACGGTAACCAGGGAAGGCCTGTGGTGGGGCGAGGCCGGCAGCGGTACCGGGAAAGACGGAAGGCATGTCTATTCCTATTCCGGCAACCTGACCGGCAATGACTGGGATTATTTCTCAACAGAGATCAAGATGTCCGAGGATGAATACGGAAAGCCGGTATATATCGAAACAATAAAAAGGATCGGGAACGAGCGGGACGCGTTTGGAGAGTATATAACACAGAAGTACAATCCGTTTGACGAGCGGGATAATCCCTCTTACGACGATAACGAGTCGCTGTCCGAGGATGAGCTTCTCAAGACACGATACTGGGTGGTTCTCCACAACGGCAAATATTATGAAGGCGATATCAATGATCCGATCTGGGCCGGCGACAGGTACGAGATAGTGCTTTTCAACGTGCAGGACTTCAGGGAACATTTCGAGCAAATGGTATACACGCCCCTGCAGAGCGGCGAGCTTTTCAAGCTGGATACACGGTGGAATGC
>JAKJGD010000491.1 GCA_022704585.1 Spirochaetota bacterium
CCCACCGCCTGCACCACGAGCTCTATCCATCCGGCATCCGCGTCTCCGTCGGCGATCGTGAGCGGAATCCGCTCGCCCGATTCACTGGCGCGGAGTATGATGAACTGGCCCGCCTTTCTCTTGCGCGCAATCGCAGGTGCCTCCACTTTCATGCGGAAGACCTGCGGGGTAAGAAATTCTTTTTCCAGTATTTTATTCATGTCATTTTACCAGTGCCCTGATTAAGGAATAATAATAAATATGTCAAGAATTAATACCCATGGTTACTAGCCGGACACGTGATGCCCGCTCTCCCGTTTTTTGCTATTGTTTTTTAGCATGTATCGGTGATTGACAACAGGGCGTTATTTGTATTATTTAATAACATGGTGTTGATGATTGAGTTACTAATCAGGCATATTACACGGGCGCTGGCAGGGTGGATTGAGCTCTTCGCCGGTGCAACCGGGATTTTCACCGCGCCGATCATTGCGGGTCCCGTTCCAGCAGTTTTTGCTTATAAAAGACCCGGGCTGGGGGACGACGGACGCCTCTTCCCCCCCCTATGTGAAAGGAGTCTCCCAGCCCGTCAGGTCTATATCTCCTGAAAGTCCCGGCAGGAACTTTCAGGGTACGGTATGGCATATAGATCCGGAGGACCCGAGACTGTCCTCCCCGCAGGAGGCCGGATACTGTAAAATGTCTTCATTATTAATAATTAGCTGACATCCTACCTACAAGGTTCTGCATGTGTGATCGGTCCGCATTGTGTCAAACGCCTCCAGATGACGCAGTGCGGACACTTTTTTTATCCACCAATCGGTATAAGGGTTTTTATAATGCGGGTGGTGGATATCTCTTGACGTACCGGGCCCTGTTCCGTACTGTTCACTTTGAACGTTTTGCATAGTTTCGAGGTGCTTCGTGGCTGACCGGACAGCGTCCCGCATTCGTCCTGCTGTGATACTTCTCCTGGTGCTGGTTTCACTCGCATCAATGGGTTATTTCTACGTTTACCTGCACGGCAGCACCGTGTTCACCCACCTGTTTTATGTTCCCATAATCCTCGCGGCCCTCTGGTGGGGGCGGCGCGGCATCTGGGTCGCTGTTATCCTCTCGGTCTCCCTCGTGGCGACCCACCTCCTCATGGAAAAGTATTATAACACGCCCGATGATTTTTTCAGGGCGCTCATGTTCATCGTCGCCGCGTCGATCGTCGCGGTGCTGAGCGAGCGGTTCACCCGCACCCGGGAGCGGATGCAGCACTTCAACCTCGTCCTGCGCTCGATCCGCGACATCAATCATCTCATCACCAAGGAGAAAGACCTCGACCGCCTGTTAAAGGGGATCTGTGTCAAGCTGGTCGAAAACAGGAGCTACTTCTACGCGTGGATCGCGGTGGTGGACGAGGACTCCCGCCTGGTGTGGGTCGCGGAATCGGGGCTCGGCGAGGGGTTCCAGCCCATGACCGACATGCTGGTGAACGGCACCCTGCCGCTCTGCGTCCAGCGCGGGACCTACCGGCGCGGCGTCATCGTTACGAAGGACCCGCAGATCGAATGCGCGGGCTGCCCGCTCTCGTCGGAGTTTGCCGACAAGGGTCGGATGTCCGTCCGCCTCAATCCCGGCGGCCGCCTCCGCGGCATGCTCTCGGTGTCCATCCCCGAGGACCTGATCTCCGACCGGGACGAGCGCGAGCTCTTCCGGGAGATCGCGGACGATATCGAATACGCGCTGGGCGGGATCGAGCTCAGGGGCGAGCACGAGGTGACCCTGGAGGAGCTGAAGGAGAGCGAGGAGCGGTTCCGCACGATCGTCGAGAACGCGCCCTTCGGCTATTACCGCCTTGACCGCAACGGCCTTATCGAATACGTCAACCCCGAGTGGGACCGGATGCTCGGCTTTTCCGGCGACGACGTGGTTGGCAGCCATATCGCCGTCACCCAGACCGGGGAGGAGGGCAGGCAGATCGAGGAGCAGACCAAGCACGTGCTTGCCGGGGAGACCGTCCGGGGCGAGTTCGGCCTGCGGCGCAAGGACGGGAGCACCGTGTTCCAGACCTATTACAGCCAGCCGCTCTATCACCACGGCGAGATCGCCGGCGCCGAGGGCTTCCTCTCCGACATCACCGAGCGCAAGACCGCGGAGCTGGCCCTGCGCCGGAGCCGCCGGATGCTCTCCCAGATCATAGAGGGAAGTCCCATAGCCACCTTCGTCATCGACGAGAACCACGTCGTGACCCACTGGAACCGCGCATGCGAGGAGCTGACCGGGATCACCTCGGAGGAGGTAGTCGGCACCAACCGGCACTGGGAGCCCTTTTACGGGGAGGAGCGCCCCACCATGGCCGACATGATCATGTACAGCGTGCTGGACCCGGCGATCACGGAGAAGTACGACATCGATTTCCGGCAGTCTCCCCTCGGGGGCGAGGCGGTCGAAAGCGAGCGGTTTTTTCCCGGCCTGGGCAAGCATGGCAAGTGGCTCTTCCTGACCGCCGCTCTCCTGCGCGATTCCGAGTCGAACATCGTCGGCGCCATCGAGACGCTCCAGGACACCACCGCCCGGAAGCGCGCGGAGGAAGAGAAGCTGCGG
>JAKJGD010000492.1 GCA_022704585.1 Spirochaetota bacterium
CCTACCGGAAAGTGCGCATCGTGATGAATGAAAACAGCTACGGCTTAAGCTACGAGTTGGAGTTCCTCGGAACACTGACGCCCGGCGAGGAGGACCCCCAGTTCGGCCGGACGAGGGGCAGGGTCTACATGAACACCTGTCGCTACGCCCAGCTGGGCAGGGTCCGGGGGTGGGTGAAGGCCGGCGGCAAGCGTTATGATATAGACGATGACCGCTTCTACGCCCAGCGCGACCATTCCTGGGGCATCCGCATGGGGACCGGGCTTCCGGAACAGGGCGTGCAGTCCCCGGACATCGAGAAATTCACGGCCATGATGATAAACTGGCTTACCGCGCAGTTCAAGGACTGGGGCCTGTACTGCTACCTGATTGAGAAGGATGACGGAACGGTACAGTACCTGGGAGGGTCCGTGGTACGGGGCCTCGATTCCGGCGTACAGCCGGTGCCCATCACGGCAGTAGAACATTCGTTCGAGTACCATACAGGGAGCCAGCGGATGAAATCGGGCCGCATGGTGTTCACCTGCGCGGATGGAAAGAAGTATGACATTTTCATGAAGGAGCTCACCACCATGTATCTGCGCGGCGGAGCATACGTTGGGTACAAGGGGTACCGCCACGGTACCTACATGGGCGAGTACTGGGAGGACGGCGAGATGTGGAACGTGGGCGACGAGTCCGTGGCGAACGAGGTGCACGGCCTGGACGACACGGTGGTGGAGCTGCGCTGCGGAAGCGAGATCGGGTACGGCATCATCGAGAACATGCTGTTTGCTCCCTTCAGGAAATACAACGTCACGCAGTGGGGCTTCAAGCCCGCCTAGTACGCGCCGCGTCCCAGCCTGCCCAGCAGGCGGAAGAGGAAGGGACCGATCAGCGGCGTGCGAAGCGTGGCAACGAACAGGCGGTTCCCAAGCCCGGGGATGACAATTGCCTTGTCCCGGGCAAGGGCCGCCAGCGAAGCGTCCACGACCTCGCCAGGCTCCATCCATGCGAACCCGGGGACCGCGTCATAGCTGAAGTCCCGATATTCCTCCGTATGCATGAACCCGGTCCTGGTCAGGCCGGGGCAGAGGGCCTGTGCTTTCACACCTGTGCCCGAGAGCTCATCGCGCAGCCCCAGCGTGAACATGTTAATAAAGGCCTTGGTTGCCGAGTACATGACATAGTGGGACGTTGTGAAGAATGCGCCGAGGGAGGACACGTTGATCACGGCCCCGCGACCGCTCCCGATCATGCTGGGAAGGGCCGCGCGGGTAAGCCGCACTGTTGCCATGACATGCAGGCACGTCATCTTCTCTATCGTGTCCGGGTCGAGATTGCTGAAGTGGCCCCTTGTCCCGAAGCCCGCGCAGTTGACCAGCATCGCGATCGATCGGTCCTGCGCAATCGTCGCCTCGAGCCTGGCGATCCCCTCGTCCGTTGCCAGGTCGGCGGCGACAACCTTAGCACGTACCCCGCAGGCGCTTTCAAGCTCCCGCGCAAGCGCGGCAAGCCTGTCTTTCCTGCGCGCGGTCAGGATGAGCGCAAAGCCCTCTCCCGCAAGCCGGCACGCGAATGCCGCACCGATCCCGCTTGAGGCCCCGGTAATGACCGCGGTGCCGCAATCGTGCACTGTCCGAATGGTTCTGTTCATGGAATCTGCCTCCGGGCCAATTATCACAGCCTCCCGTCGGGCGTAAAGTAAAATGCGGGCGGGCAATGCCACGGAAATTGACGCCGGTAACTGATTGACAAAAATTCCCGCCCGATATAGATTCTCCGCGATAAAGTGATTGAACACCTCTACATAAGACATTCCGCCATCGAGGAATGACGGACTGTCTCTTGAGCATGTGTTCGCCTTGTTAAAAAAATATATAAAGACGAGGTCCTATGCTCACCAGGTATGATGAATTTCTGTGCCATCAGACGGTGGACACGTTTGACAACGTGCACACAAGCGCCCGGGAATGGACCGAGCGCGTATGGTTTTCCGTCCACGACACTGCGGGCGGGTGCCAGCTTGTAGCCGGCTTCGGCGTGTATCCGAACCGGAATATCATGGACGCCTTCGCCTGCTTCGTGGTGGAGGGCCGGACGCAGCATTGCGTCAGGGCGTCGCGCGAGCTGCGGCCCGGGATGGACGAGGTGCGGGTCGGACCCTTTTCCTACGAAGTGCTTGAACCGATGCGGCTCGTCCGTTTTTCCCTGGCAGAGAACGATTTCGGGCTCTCATTCCAGCTGGATATGCGGGGAATGGTCGTGCCGCATGAAGAAGACGCCCAGCTCGCCGTGTTCCGCGGCAGGGTGACGGAGAATGTCAAGCGTTACGTGCAGACGGGCAGGCCGTCGGGTTGGATCCAGGCTGCGGGGAGGTCGTTTCCGGTCGATGCGGCCGGATGGCGCTCGGAGCGCGATCATTCCTGGGGTATACGCCGCGGCGGCGGAGTGCCGGAGACCGGCGTGCAGCCGGGTGAGGTCCCGCAGGGTTATCTCTACAATTTCATGCTTGCGCAGTTCGACAACTGGGGCGTTACCTATCACACCCGCGAGGACTGGGACTCGCGCGTGCTTGCCTTTAGCGGCGG
>JAKJGD010000493.1 GCA_022704585.1 Spirochaetota bacterium
GGCCGTCGTTCCAGTAGGGACCCAGGGAATCGGGGTAGGCCACGATAAAATTATTGCGTTCCGAGCACTCGTTGAAACGGCTGTATAACCTCATCACGGCGCCCGAGGCGCTTGAGCCGTGAAGGACCATCAGCAGGGGCACAGGTTCCCTCCCTCCATATGAGGCAGGAACGTGGACCTCGTAGCTCCGGTTGATGCCGGCAACCGTCAGCACGCCCTTCAGGTTCCGGTCAGCGGCTGCTCCTCCCGGCAGAACGGATACGACCATTGCGCCGCAGAGGACCGCTGCAACCATATATACCTTTGTCATCATCATTGGCCGTATCGCCTGTCAATCACGTATACTATTCCGGCAATGAAATCATTATGACAAGAATATTTTCCGGATAGAGGAAAATAACTTGCTACTGCCCTGTTTTGACCACACCGGCCAGCTCCATGCCCCGGATGACTAACCGGGCGGTCGATTCGATAGTCAGGTCGGTCGTATTAATGACTACGCTGTATTGCGCAGGGTCAGCCATGTTCACCTTGAGACGCTTGAGAATGAACTGTTCGCGGGCCTCGCCCTTTTTAACAAGCACCTCTTTGGCATCTTTTTTCGATATTTTAAACTGCTCGCTGATGTTCTCGATTTTCCTGTTTTCCGAGGCAATAAGCCGCACGTGGTAGCCCCGCGGCATGTCCTTCGTAATGACATTCCCCACCCTGCCGATGATCACGGCATGGCCGTTCGCGGCGAGAATGCGGATCGTTTCAACGAGCTTTTTGTACACGGCAGCCTCAGGCGGGTAGCTTGAAAATGTTGTCCGGAAATAATCGGCCATGAAGCTTTTTCCCTTGTCGGTAAGGGTCTCGGCCAGCTCGCGGGAGATATGCATGTCTTCCATGACCCGGTCAAGCAGATGCCTCTCGTAGACTGTCCACGAATTTTCGGGACGGTATTTCTGATTCAATAGCCTCGCGACCTCCACCCCGACGTTGTAACCAAGACAGCCGTATTCCCTCGATATCGTCATAAACGGAAGCGATTCTTTCTCCGTCATGCTGACCGTCTTTTTGCGGAGTTTCCAGTGTTTCTCCTGATATGCGATGGCGCTGTCAATTGAAAAGATCTCTTTCATTGCTGAAGCCTCCTTGCCCCTCTGTACTATCAGTATACTGCCATTACCGGTTTTTATCAATTACTTTTCAGAACAGGTGAACGGGTTTATCCTAGCAAAGTAAAAAATATTCAGCGCAGATGCCGCAGAGAACGAGAAGCGTATTGATTTCAAGCAAACCCTGTTGTCCCCGGTACCATCTCCGGTAAATCCCTTCATTTTACTTGACAACCAACCGTAATAATGCAAAAAATACTAAACTGCGGAGGGCATGATGAACCTCAAGGAATATTTCGAAAAGACGACGGGAACAGGGATACTGGCCACTTCCGATTCCGGGGGCAACGTGGATGTCGCGGTCTACTCGCGCCCCCACGTCAATGACGACGGTACTATCATGTTCGTCATGGCCGACAGGCTTAGCCACAGCAACATACAATCCAACCCGAAGGCCGCGTTTCTATTCCGGGAAGACGGCGGTGGTTACCGTGGCACCCGCCTTTATCTTGAAAAATTAAAAGAAGAGAAAAACAGCCCCCTTATCGAGCAGCTACGCACTAAAAAACACGGGAAGCAGGACGACGCATCGCCGAAGGACCGTTTCCTGGTTTACTTCAAGGTCACCCGCGTACGCCCCCTTACGGGCGACGGGGAAAAAGGACAGGTCGAGTCATGAACATGGTCCAACCGGAAGTCCTGTCCCTGAACATCGGGGACGTGGACATCCAGTACCTTCATTACCCCTCTGACGGCCCCCCCCTGGTGATGCTCCATGCCACAGGCCTCCTGCCCTGGATGTGGCATCCTATTGCCGGCCGGCTCGCGTCCCGTTACCGGGTCATCGCGCCCTATTTCTGCGACCACCGCGCGGTCGAGCCGGAAGAGGGCGGCGTTGACTGGATGATGCTTGCCTCTGACCTGGCGCACGTGTGCAAGCGTCTCTCCCTGGATAAGCCGTTCATTGTAGGCCATTCCATGGGCGCCACTGTCGTGGCGATTGCATACGCGGAGCATGGCATGCCGGCCGAGCGCATGGTGCTCATCGAGCCGATATTTCTGCCACAGTCCATATACTCCAGGGGCATGAGCGTGGAGCAGCACCCGCTTGCCTCCCGCTCCATCAAGCGACGCAACGCGTGGAGCACCGAGGCTGAGGCACGCGACTACCTGAGATCGAAAAGCCTGTACGCACGCTGGGACGATGAAATGATGGACCTGTTCCTGAAGTACGGTATGTCCGAAGACACCGAAGGCCTGACCCTTGCCTGCCATCCCCGGCGCGAGGCGTCGCTCTTCATGGGCGGCCTCCAGTTCGATCCCTGGCCGGTCCTGCCGAAAATCAAATGCCCGGTCCTGGTGCTTGAAGGAGAAACGAGCGAGAACCGCCACTTCATCGACTTGCCGAAAATAGCATCCCTCCTCCCGAACGGCCGCTACCGGCTCGTGAGGGACGCCGGACATC
>JAKJGD010000494.1 GCA_022704585.1 Spirochaetota bacterium
CACCATGCAGTCCCTTGCCGATTACCGGATCGGGACCACGGGCAAGCCGATCCCGGGACAGGACATCAAGATCGCCGACGACGGGGAGATACTCCTGAAGGGCGGCAACGTGATCAAGGGCTACTGGAAGCTTCCTGTCGAGACAAAAGAGGCCTTTACCGAAGACGGTTACTTCATGTCAGGCGATATCGGCATGTTCGATGAAGAGGGGAACCTCCTCATCACCGACCGGAAGAAGGACCTGATCATCACCTCGGGCGGGAAGAACGTCGCGCCGCAGAAGATCGAGGGCCTGTTCAAGTCAGACCCGCTCTTCACGCAGTTCATCGTTATCGGCGAGAAAAAGAAATACCTCGCCGGCCTGTGCAACATCAACCTCGAGGAGGCGGAGCGGATCGCAAAGCAGGAGGGCATCCCCTACGGTAAAGCCCTTGATCTGCTCGATGACAAGAGGTTCCTGGCGATCGTGCAGAAGCACGTGGACGAGCGGAACACGCACCTGGCCAAGTACGAGGGGATCAAGCAGTGGAGGATCGTGAAGTCGGAATTTTCCCAGGATGGCGGCGAGCTTACGCCCTCGCTCAAGGTCAAGCGGAAGGTGGTACACCAGAAATACAAGGACCTCATCGACCAGATGTACGAAAAAGAGGCGGTCGATGCGCTGTACAATCATTGATAGTGGCAACGACCGTTTAACGGTCCAGTAAAGATACATCGTGAAAGGAGCATCAGTATGAACAAGGCAGTTGAATTGAAACAGGGACAGAACGAGCTTTTTGCCGATCCCGATGCCGACAGGGCCAGGGAGTTTTTCAGGCACAAGTCCCGCGCCATGGTGAACAAGGTCACCACCGCGCAGGAGGCGGTGAAGAACCTTCTCCATGACGGCGATTATCTCGGCATCGGCGGCTTCGGGGCAAACAGGATCCCCACGGCGATATTGCACGAGATCGTTCGCCAGAAAAAGAAAAACCTGGCCTTCGCGGGTCATACGGCGACGCATGACATGCAGATCCTGGTAGCAGGAGAGTGCATCGACCGCCTGGACATAGCCTACATCATCGGCCTTGAGGCGCGGGGCCTGTCGCCATCATCGCGGCGCGCGGTCGAGAGCGGGAAGATCAAGCTGACGGAATGGACGAACGCGACGCTGTCCTGGAGGATCAAGGCGGCCGCAATGGGCCTCTCCTTCCTGCCGGCGCGGAACATCCTTGGCACCGACACGTTCAAGTACAGCGCGGACAAGGAGATAACCTGTCCCTTCACCGGTCAGAAGTACGTGGCGCACCCGGCCCTTTACCCGGATTTCGCGGCGATCCACGTGCACGAGTGCGACGTCTACGGTAACGCGCACGTGTACGGCGCCTCCGTGTCCGACCAGGACCTGGCCAAGGCGTCGAAGCGGGTCGTGCTCACCACCGAGCGGCTCATCCCCAATGAGGAGATCAGGCGCCAGCCGCACGCGACCTTTATCCCCTTCTGGTGCGTGGACGCGGTTGTCGAGGTGCCCTACGGCAGCTACCCGGGCAACATGCCCTATGAATATTTCTCGGACGAGGAATACCTGAAGCAGTGGCTGAACATAGAGAAGGACCCGGCGGAATTCGAGAAGTTCTTCAAGAAGCAGGTGCTCGACACCAGGAATTTCAACGAATACCTGGAGCTCAACGGCGGGATCGACAAGATCATCAAGCTGCGCTCCATCGAGCACCTGATTGACAGGAAATAAGGAGGATACAAATGGCTGACTACAATCCGATGGAATTAATGATATGCGTCGCCGCGCGCAACCTCGAGGACGGGGCCACCGTCGTCGTGGGCACCGGCGCGCCCTGCGCGGCGGCCATGCTCGCGCAGAAAACGCATTCGCCGAACCTCACCATCATGTTCGAGGCGGGCGGCGTCGCGCCGATCCTTCCCTCGATGCCGATATCGGTGGGCGACTCGCGGACCTTTCACCGCGCGATCCTGGCCAGCTCCATGCCGGACATCATGGAGACCTGCCAGCGCGGAATGGTGGACTACACCTTCCTGGGCGGCGCACAGATCGACATGTACGGGAACATCAACTCGACCATGATCGGCGACGACCACGCAAAGCCGAAGGTGCGGTTCCCGGGGTCCGGCGGGGCAAACGACCTGGCCTCCCTCTGCTGGCGAACCATGATGATGACGCCGCAGGACGCCAAGCGCTTTACCGAGAAAATCAACTTTATCACCTCGCCCGGCTACCTCCAGGGCGGCACTTCCCGCTACGACGCGGGACTGCCCAAGGGGACCGGCCCGTACCGGATCATCACCAACATGGCGATCATGGGCTTCGACGAAGAGACCAAGTGGATGAAGGTGCTGAACGTCAACCCGGGCTATAACCGGAAGGACATCCAGGACAACTGCGGGTTCGAGCTGAAGTGGGCGGACAAGCTCGCCGACACCGATCCCCCGCACGCGGACGAGCTGCGGATACTCCGCGAAGAGGTGGACCCGCACCGGTATATCATAGGAAGATAACCTCACCCCCCGGCCCCCTCTCCCCACGGGAGAGGGGGCCGGGGAACGCCT
>JAKJGD010000495.1 GCA_022704585.1 Spirochaetota bacterium
CGCGCGGCGGCAACGACCCCGCTTCCCGATGCAGGAATCCCGCCGCCATCTTAATGAAATAATACGCGCCGGGTTTCACGCGCTCGAGCGCAAGCTCACGCACCAGAAACGCAATACCCGCGTGCCTGCCCGCAATGATCACGCCCTTCCCCTTCCGGTAGGCGCTTTCCAGCCGGGCCATGTCAACCTTCAGGCGCCAGCATGACGGTTTATTCATGAGGAGATGGTTCAGCAGCTGCCTCTGGATGCTCCCGGGGCTCCTGATAATCATTGCGCACTGGACGGCTTCGCTTTCACTTTGCGACGGGTTCTCAAGCAGGGCGTAAAAATCACGCGTCAGGCGGGCAACGTCCTGTTTGAACATTTTCTGCGCCCATCGTTTCCCGTACAGCCAGGTTAAAAAAGCGAGCCTGAATTCATAGGTGAAGCCGGGCGATTTCAGGTCCGACAGGCTTGTTTCCCTAATGGCATCGTCACGAACCGGCACCGGCGTCGTCGGCACGCGACAGGCGCCCGGTCCCATCCCGGCGCCGCCGCGCATATCGTCCTCCTCCGGTTCCCCTGCCGCATCGCCATCCTGTCCGCGGGACAGTATTTCAACCAGGTGCCGGACCGTCGGCCTTTGAAAAAATTCCGTGTTCGAGATTTTCCGCCCGAAGAGCCGCTCGATCTCGAGGAACAGGCGGAGGGCGGAAAGGGAATCGCCGCCCAGTCTGATGAAGTCATCATCAGGCCCGACCCTGCCGGTACCGATGACCGTTTCAAACAGGCGGATCACTTCCTGATGCAATCGGTCCGGGCTCAACTCCTCCGGTACAAATGCCGGCTCTCCCGGCCTGCGGTTATAACCTTCATCGATATATTTCTTCCTGCTGGCCGCGCGGGCGAGCTTCCCGCTTGTGGTCTTTACCAGCCAGCCCCGCGGCACCATCCGCACATCAGCCAGTACAAGCTCCAGCTCGTCGGAAACGGCCTGCCGCAGACGGCGTATCATCCGCTCCTCCGTGGCGGCATCCGTGTCCCGCCGCCGCTCGATTACCAGGACCGGGATCTCCGTCCCGATGACCGGGTCGCTTATCCCGAACGCGGCGCACCGCGCCGCAGACTCCCCGAATACCGCTCCCGCGATGCTTTCGATCGACTGGGGGTGGACGTTTCTCCCGCCTGAAATGATCAGGTCCTTCTTGCGGTCGCACACGTACAGCTGTCCGCCGGCGATATAACCCACATCGCCGGTGCGGTACCAACCGTTCATGAAAGAGCCTCCCGCTGCATCCTGGGCGCGGTAGTAATCCGTGAACAGGGTGTTGGACCGGATAACAATCTCCCCCACCTCCCTCTCGGACAGGCGCTCGCCCCGGTCGTCCATGACCGCCAGGTCAATTCCGGTGACAGGATAGCCGCAGCCGGCAACCACCCGGGCCCCGGGCGAGCCCGGCTCAACCGGGACTGCGCGTCCCTGCAGGTGCAGTCCCTCCGCCGACACCCAGTCCACGACCAGTGCCTCTCCCGGGCGGGTCATGGATATCCCGCACACGTTTTCAGCCATCCCGTATCCTATAGCGAAAATATTCTCCCGCAGACCATACGCCATGAACCTCTCGCTGAACCTCCGCATGCTTTCCGGCAGGACAGGCTCCGCGCCGTTGGTTATAACCCGCCAGCTGCTCAAATCGACCCCTGCCAGGTCCTCGTCGCGGATGCGCCGCGTGCAATAATCAAAGCTGAAGTTCGGCATGTTGGTCAGCGTGCCGCCATACCTGTGCACCGCCTGCAACAGCATCTCCGGCCTGTGCAGCCAGGTTTGCGGCGACATTGACACCAGCAGGTCCCCATAGAGCAGCGAGCGGATATGCCCGACCATGCCCATGTCGTGGTAAAGGGGGAGCCAGGAAACGTAGACCCAGTCCCGCGTCATCCGGTAAGCCTCCGCGCTGGCTGCGATATGATCAAGAATTACACGGTGGGAGAACCGGACAGCTTTCGGCGCGCTGGTAGTACCGCTGGTGAACTGCATCAGCGCGATCTGCCCGGGCCCGACCACGGGAAGCGGCCCGGGCATGACAGCCCGGTCCGCGTCCGGCTCCCGGCCCTCAATCACCTGGCAGCCGGTGTTCGCCAGGGCGGCAGTGAAGGCCGGGCACAGGTCAGGCAATGCAACCACCGCACGCGCATCCACCGCCGCGGCCAGTCGCCCGACCTTCCTGGCATACGCATCCGGGTCGGAGCCGGGGCGCCAGTAGGTCATGACTGACGGAACGGCGCCGCAGCAGAGTGCGCCCCAGAAATGCCGTATCAGCCCGTAGTCATGATCAAGGGCGAGGAGGACGATGTCGCCGGGACCGATCCCCTCGCCTTTCAAACGGAGGGCGCAGCGCTTCATATCCTCATTCAACTGAAGGTTTGCTATGGAATGGGCGCTGCCGTCTTCCGACAGGAATACAATTGCCCTGCCCCCCGGATCGCGCTCGCTCCGGGAGGAGATCGCTTCAACAAGCGTGGAATATGATGATATTTCATTCATGGGAAAAATCCGGTGCAACCCGACAGGA
>JAKJGD010000496.1 GCA_022704585.1 Spirochaetota bacterium
CTCCTTGAGCTTGAGCGCACCTTCCAGCGCCACGGGAAAGTTCAGGCCACGGCCGAGGTAGAGGAAGTTCTTGTTGTCCTTGTATATCTCGGCAATTCCCCTGATATAGCCGCTGGACTCGAGCACGGTCTGAACCATGCCCGGAATCTCATGGAGCTGAGCGATGCAGACCCTTGCCTCCTCGCTATTGAGGTCCCTGCGGCGGGCAAGCATGAGTGCCAGCATGATAAGAACCGTTACCTGTGATGTGAACGCCTTGGTGGAGGCGACGCCGATTTCAGGACCGGCGTGGATGTAGATGCCGCCGTCACTTTCGCGGGCGATAGTGCTGCCCACGACGTTGGTTATTCCAAGCACTTTCAGGCCCTTCGATTTCGCCTCGCGGAGCGCGGCCAGGGTGTCGGCCGTTTCGCCCGACTGGCTGATCACGATCACGAGGTCTCCTTTTTTAAGTATTGGCTTCCGGTACCTGAACTCGGAGGCGTATTCGACCTCAACCGGGATACGCGCGTATTCCTCGATAAGGTACTCCCCGATAAGGCCCGCATGCCAGGAGGTACCGCAGGCGATGAAGATGACACGCTCGATCCCGTTGAGCTCCTCCTCGCTGAGCATCAGGCCGTCCAGTCGGAGGGTGCCGGTGTCCTGAACCGCACGCCCCCTGAAGGCGTTGTGGATCGTCTCGGGCTGCTCGAAGATCTCCTTGAGCATGAAATGGTCGAACCCGATCTTCTCGATAGACTTTATGTCCCAGTCGATGTCCTCGATCTTCTTGTCTATCTTTTTAAGGTCCAGGTCATAGGTTTTGAACCCGTCCCGCGTGACGTCGATTATCTCGCCGTCCTCGAGGTAAATGACCCTGTGCGTGTGTTCTATGATCGCACTTGCATCGGAGGCTATTATCATCTCGTTGTCGCCCGCGCCCAGGATCAGGGGGCTCCCGTTGCGCGCGGCTATAATCCTGCCCGGCTCGTTTTTACTGAGAATGCAAAGACCATAGGTGCCTTCAAGCTTTGATACGGCCTTCATGACTGAATCAAGAAGATCGCGGTTCTGGTTGTAATAATACTCGATCAGGTGGGCGATGACCTCTGTGTCTGTTTCGCTTCTCAGTTCGTGGCCTTTCTGGGTCAACATCTGCTTTATAACGGTGAAGTTTTCAATAATGCCGTTATGCACAACGGCAATCTCGTTTTTGCAGTCCGTGTGCGGGTGGGCATTGCGGTCGGAAGGCACGCCATGGGTCGCCCAGCGCGTATGGCCGATACCGGTATGGTAGCCGTGCAGGGCTTCCTGGTTCTCCAGGCCGAGGGCGCTTTCAAGGGCGGATATCTTGCCGTTCTTTTTCCGAACATAGAGGTCCTCGCCGGCGAGGGCAATACCGGCAGAATCGTAACCCCGGTATTCAAGCCGTTTCAATCCGTTCATTATAATGTCAACAGCATCCTTGCCGCCGACATAACCGACTATTCCGCACATCGCGTGGTCCTCCGAGCAAATAGAAACACCTTATTATTCAAAACAAATAGTCAAGAGATAAAATGTTTCTAAAATGAAGATTCTGTTAAATAATACACTGATTTTATACATTAACAGAATATGATTTTTGTCATTATGTCATGTTACTGTAAATAAAATTTTTTTACGTGCTCCACTTATTAAGTCCTGCTGCCGATAGTAATATTAGGGAAATTTTCGTTTATATACCTGCCCGGTATGTATATATTGTATTATTGGTGTAAAAGAGATAATGAACGGCACACTGACCCAGACCAGTCGCAGACTCATTCTCGACCGACTCCCGGAGGGAGAAACCACCGGCAGGTCAGCTGATCTGTCACCCGGGAGGCTCGATTTTTTGCGTAATGAGGATGTGGAAACGGTCTTTATCATATCCTCCGATGTCGTTGATGCCGGGGAATACCTGGAACTCGTCAGGTCTTACGAGAGAGAAGGCTTTCGCGTGAGGAACATCCATGTTGAGAGGCTCGACGACAGGGCCGTACCCGGCGTTAATAGGATAATCGGCGAAATTAATGAACGGTTCAGCCGGGAAAGCTGCCTGATCCTCTCATATGGAAGGAGCCTTGCGCCTCTGCTGGTCGCCTGTTATTACGTATATGAAGGAGAATCTCCGGCCAAGGCCATCAACCGGGTAAAGAGAATCGATGCCCGCTTCATTGCCGGCGAGGACGAGATTGCTTTCGTGTATAAATACAAGCGGTTCGTCAATGTTGTCCGCGGGCTCATTGATGATGACTTCATCTTCATGCCTCTGGAGATAGAGCCGGCAGATACGCCGGTCCCGAGCGGAGGGCTTACCGCTGAATGGTTTGATGACCTGGATAAGTTCGAGTCTGATCAAATTGTGGAAAAACCCGAAACTGAGCCCGTAACGGGAGAAATGGCTTATCCTGATAAGAGCGAATCGATTGAGGGCAGGATGCATCTGTCAAAATCAGAGGCGTTGTCCGCGCCGGCAGTGGAGATGGTGCCTGAACCGGTTCAGGAAGCAGCCCGGGAAACACCCGTGATCCCCCGG
>JAKJGD010000497.1 GCA_022704585.1 Spirochaetota bacterium
GAAGTTCTCCCGCCTCCAGGCTGCGGAGCTTATCGAGAGAAAAGGGAGCGGTATCGGCCTTTATGTTTCATGGAAAATCGTCCAGATACATTGCGGCCACATATACGCTGAGTCCGAGCAGGGCTCCTGGGCCAGGTTCACGGTCGAGCTGCCGCTGTACCTGGACCTTTGCATAATGGAAAAATGACGCCAGAAGTTATGCGTGCCCGCCCCGTTCCTCTTTGTCAAGCTCTTCCAGATATTTGTCCCATACCCGGTCGATTTCACGCGCCTCGTTTTCATCGAGCTTCTCGATGATAAACCCGGCATGTACGATCACCCTGTCCCCTTTCCTGATCTCAGGCATAAGGGATATGTCGACGACAGTCTCGACGCCGCGGGACTCGGCGACTGCCCGGCTTCCTTCGATCTTTGTAATTGTCATTGGCACTGCGAGACACATGGCGTATACCTCATAAATGTGAGTGAGTCTATAAGCAAAAGTTACCTTCCCGGGGACCCCTGTCAGCAGATCCGCGGCAGCTGCTCTTCGGTGAGCAGCGGGAGGATCCTCCTGCCGCCGACCGTTGTTTCAATATAGGCTTTACCGGGAAATTCCCGGTTGATTTCGCCGATGACCGCGGCATCGCGGCCCTCAGGCGTCTTTTTCAGGACTTTGATTATTTCTTCCGCATCTGTTTTCCTGGCGATGATTACCACCTTGCCTTCGTTTGCCGCGTAGAGAGGATCGATACCCAGGATGCCGCACACGCCCCTGACTTCTTCGCGTACCGGGAGGTTCGCCTCGATCAGCCTGGCGCTGATCTGCCTTCCCTTGACGATCTCGTTGAGTACCGAAGCGACGCCGCCACGGGTCGGGTCGCGCATGAATTTCACGCTCTTGGGGAACTGGTCAGTGACCGCCCGTATCATGCGGTTCAGGGGCGCACAGTCGGACGAGAGCCCGCGTGAGAACGAGAGGCTGTTGCGCAGGGCCATGATCGACATTCCGTGATCACCGATTGTTCCGCTCACTATGATGGCGTCGCCGGGCTCGATCTCCCGCCTCTGGGCCAACCCCTCGATCAGGCCGATGCCCGATGTGTTGATGAATATCCTGTCCGCCTTGCCGTTGGGCACAACCTTTGTGTCGCCGGTTACAATGGCGACGCCGGCCCGGTCCGCTTCGGACTTCATGGAATCGAGCACCCGTTCCAGGTCCTCGAACTCGAGCCCTTCCTCAAGGACGAGGGCACACGAGAGGAAGAGCGGTGTCGCGCCCATTACGGCGAGGTCGTTCACCGTGCCGTTAACGGCGAGCGTGCCGATGTCGCCGCCGGGGAAAAAAATCGGTGTGATGGTGAACGTATCGGTGGTGAAGGCGATCTTCGCGCCGCCGACCGAGAGGATGGCGGAATCGTCAAGCTGGACGCTCTCGTTTCCGAAGCGGGCGCGGATGACCGAATCGATCATCTCGTTCATGAGCTTGCCGCCGCTGCCGTGCCCCGGCAGTATCTTTTTTCCCATTACTTGCTCCAGTATTTGTAGTACGCCGCGCAGGGCCCTTCCGTGGACACCATGCAGGGACCGATCGGATCCTCCGGCGTGCAGGCCTTTCCGTAGAGACTGCATTCGGGCGGGGCGATGAGGCCGCGCAGCAGCTCGCCGCACCGGCACCCCTTTGGCTCGCGGGGCTCCGGCGGCGTGACCGGAAATTTTATCGAAGCGTCGAAATCGGCAAAGTCCTTCCTGATCGCGAGGCCGCTGGCCGGTATAACACCGATACCGCGCCAGCTGGTATCGGACGGTTCGAACACGCGATTCATTATCTCCACGGCAGTCCGGTTCCCTTCCTCTTTCACGACGCGGGTGTACTGGTTTATGGTTTCATTCTTCCCCTTCACCACGAGGCCGGCGAGGGTGATCATGCCCATCATGAGGTCGGGCGCATCGAAGCCGGAAACAACGCAGGGCCTGCCGTACGTTTCCGAGATGAAACGCCAGGCGCCGACTCCGATGACGGCGCTCACATGTCCCGGCAGAATGAACCCGTCAATACGGGTCTCGCCTGCAGCGAGGAGTGCTTCCACCGCCGGCGGCGTGAGCTTGTTTCCCGGCAGGATCGAGAAGTTGCGGATATTCCGCTTTTTCGCCTCGATAAGCGTTGCCGCCTCGGCCGGTGCGGTTGTCTCGAACCCGACGCTCAGGAAAATCACTTCGCGGCCGGGGTTCTCAACGGCGAGATCGAGCGCGTTCAACGGCGAGTAGACGATGCGTATGTCCATGCCGGCCGCTTTTTCCTTTGCGAGCGAGCTGTAGGAGGACGGGACCTTCACCATGTCACCGAAGGTGGCAATGACGGGATTGTGCCGTTTCCCGATCTCGATGGCCCTGTCCAGAAAGTCGTTCGGCGTGACGCACACCGGGCAGCCGGGGCCGTCGACAAGCTCGAGCCCGGGCGGGAACAGGTCCTTCACGCCGGTGCGGAAGAACTCGGTCGTATGGGTTCCGCAGACCTCCATGACCCGTACATCTCTTTCAAGCCGGAGGGCCTTAAGGCGC
>JAKJGD010000498.1 GCA_022704585.1 Spirochaetota bacterium
CGGCCTCGCCGTACCGCGCCTGGCCGGCGAGCGCAACCGCCCTGTTGTTGATATCCGCGGCGGGCGACGATGCCCGCACAAGGGCCAGGTAGCGGAATACCGTGAATCGAAACGCCGCTTTTTTCGAGCCGGGGCCTTCCGCCTGCCCGTCAGCGCTCCGGTCCCGGACCGGGGCGGGATATGCGGGCGCGATCTTTCTGTCGAAGGACACGGCGCGGTAGCCATAGCATGACACCGCGAGCAGCAGCGCCGCTGCCGACGCGCCAATGCTTTTCGTCCTGTCAGGGGCCCGGCTCATGACGGCAGGTGATATCGACGGAACGGGCATGTCAATAACAAATCAGGGTCCGGCGGCCCGGGCAATTAACCGGTAACCTTTTTAAATTTTTATTGACTAATTCTTCATAAAAAAAGTCTAATTATTATACTCAGATTATCGAATTGAGGAACATTTACTATCCGGGGTGAAAAACAATGTCTAAAAAGCGGCTGATCTCATTGCTGACGCTGGTTATAATACTCTCCTGCTTTAAAAACTCACAGGGGCTTAAAAAGGCCGAGGTCCCCGCGCTGGTGAACCAGTTCCTGGCCATGCACGTGCGCTACCACCAGCTGGACGACGAGCTGTCCGCCCGCATCCTGGACAATTTCATCCTGTCGCTGGATTACGGCAAATATTACTTCTACAAGAAAGACATCGACAGGTTCGCCGCATATCGCACAAAGATCGACGACTACATCCGCAACAACCAGCTCGATTTCATGGAGGACATCTACTCGGTGTACCGCCAGCGCTATATAGAGAGCAACAAGATGGTCGGCGAGCTCCTCAAGAGCAAGTTCGATTTCACGGCGGACGAAAAGATGGTCGTGGACCGCGAAAAGGTGGACTTCGCCGGCACGAAGGAAGAGATGCGCGAGCGCTGGCGTAAAAGCATCAAGCTCCAGCTCCTCAACTATATCTCGGCGGACCAGAGCCTGGCCGAGGCCAAGAAGAAGCTGGCGAAAAAATACGAGCTGATGAACAAGAGGGTCGAGGAGATCAACGAGGAGAAGCTCCTTGACCGCTTCATGAACGCCTTCTCCACGGCGCTGGACCCGCACTCAAACTATCTGACCCAGGACGAGAACGAGGACTTCAGCATTTCAATGAAGCTGAAGCTGGAGGGCATCGGCGTCCGGCTCAAGTCAGAGGACGGCTTCGTCATCGTTGAATCGATCATCGTCGGCGGCGCCGCGGACAAGCTGCCCGAGAAGATCAAGCTGAAGCCGGGCGACAAGATCATAGCGGTCTCGCAGTCGGACGGCGAGGCGTTCGACGTGATCGACATGGACCTGCGCGACGTCGTCAAGAAGATCCGGGGGGCCAAGGGCACCGAGGTGCGGCTCACGGTGCTTCGCAAGGGCGGCGAGGACAACAAGGCGATACGCATGATCGTTCCGATCGTTCGGGAGGAGATCAGCCTGAAGGACAGCGACGCCGAGTCGGAAATATTCTACCTCGACAAGGAAAAGAAGAACAAGATCGGCTATATCAAGCTCCCCTCGTTCTACTATGACCGCGAGAGCGGCAAGAGCTCGTCCGGGGACGTGCGCGACATACTGGGCCGTCTCAAGACGGAGGGCGTCAGGTGCATCGTACTCGACCTCCGGGGGAATCCCGGCGGGCTCCTTAACGAGGCGGTCGACATCGCCGGGTACTTCATAGACAGCGGCCCCGTGCTCCAGATAGTCGACGGCAGGAACTACCCCCACGTGGTGAGCGACAACGACGAGAACATCGTCTACAGCGGGCCGATCGTGGTGCTGATAGACAAGTTCAGCGCCAGCGCGTCGGAGATCCTCGCCGGCGCCATCAAGGACTACAACCGCGGCCTGATCGTCGGACCGGAGAGCACCTTCGGCAAGGGGACGGTCCAGACCTACAACGAGCTGCCCCAGAAAAAGGGAGCCGTCAAGATCACGATATCCATCTTCTACCAGCCCTCCGGGACATCGAACCAGCTGACCGGCATTGCGCCGGACATCAAGGTGCCGGACATGACCCTGATATGGGACATCGGCGAGAGCAAGAGCAGGTTCCCCCTCTCCTGGGAGAAGATCGAGCCGGCGCCGCACAAGGATTACGCCATGGTGACCCCGGGCATGATCTCGCAGCTGTCCGGCATCTCGACCGCCCGCATCAACGGCAACGAGAAGTATCGCAAGCTTATCGAGAAGATCAGGAACTATCGCGAACAGGTCAACAGCAAGACCATCAGCCTGAAGGAGGAGTCCTCCATCGAAAAGCAGAAGCAGAAGGAGATGGAAAAGACGCTGAACAAGAGGGAAGGGAAAAAGCTCATCGACCTGGAGAATGACCTGTTCCTGGGAGAGGCGTTCAGGATCACCGGAGACTATATCAACAAACTGGGGAAATAAAAACGAAGTGAATAGTTAATAGTTAAGGTAAAAAAAATCCGCTCTCCGAGCGGATTTTTTTTGTTAACAACTACTATTCACTGTTATCCAGCCAACTCCACGTACTCCCTTACCTTCTCG
>JAKJGD010000499.1 GCA_022704585.1 Spirochaetota bacterium
GTCGATCGCCGGCTGGTAGCTCCTGGTTATCTGGCGGATAACGTCCTTAACGGTGATCCCATCCGAGACCGTGAGCTCTTTTTCGTCGAAACCGAAGGCTTCCCGGACTGACGCGAAAGCTTTGACCTTGATTTTCATTATTTCCCTGTGAAGGGTATGGTTCGGGTGGAGCCCGGTATCGCCGCTGGTTCCGGCGATCCCGGTTGCCCCTGTGCCGCGCTATACCTTCTTGATCCTCTTGTTTCTTTTCATCAGGAACAGGTAGTGCTTGATATACGGCTGGAGACCATCGCTAAAGTCGTTGATGATAACGCTTTTCGGGTCCTTGAGAATCAGCCCCAGGCTTTTTTTCGTTATATCTTCTTCGCTGGTATCGATAATGACCTTGAAACGCTTGATGACTTCCTTGTCGACTGCATCGTGGGACAGTTTGTTCATCTCTGAATAAAGCTTCAGCAGGTTTATCTTTTTTGTTTTGACTTTCACGTTTTTAGTATCATTCTTTCGGGCGTCATTTTTCGTCCGGGCCGTCACTTTCCGGGCTGTCGCGCTTTTAGGCTTCGATGGCATAAAGTCCCCCAATCAACTGAATGAATAATCGCCGATGTTAGAATATGACAGTCTACTGTAAACACAAATTTTGAAAAAAATAGAGGTGCACCCTCCTTCCTGTCAACAATTTTGAGTATATGAACACTTATAATGATTAATTTATGCGTCATTCCTTCTTCCCCGGCAATCAACCGGACGGAGTTTCCCGGAAACTATTAATGTATAATACGAAAATACCGAATAATATAATGGGACCGGCACCACCGTTGCGAGCAGCCAGCTGTTGTGCCGGCAATGTTATAGAAATGACAGAGAGGGTTATATGCTGAAATGTTCACGGTGCGGCAAGGAAGTAAACAGTCTCAACCATTACTATGTTCCCCAGAAAAACCGGAGCGAGGGGCTTCGCTACTGTATCGCGTGCGCCAGGGCGGAACATATCGTCACTCTTATTTAACGGCAGCGGGTCAGCGCCGCAGCCCGCGCCGATCCGTATATTTCTTGACACGCCTGCCTTTTTAATCCGACGTTGTAATACGTCAGTCTTCTATTATAAGAAATCCTCTATGACCAGATTATCTCGTGCCGTGGCGGCGCTCCTGCCGTTCGTTTTCCTGTTGTCATTCTGCTCGCCGGCGCGGGAGGACGCGGCGCGCGCCGAGAAGATCCGCCGCATCATATCGCTCTCGCCCTCCATAACAAGGCAGATCGTGGACCTGGGCTCGGCATCTCTCCTGGCCGGGGTCACCTCCTACGATGATTATCGCGCACCCGGAATAACCATGGTGGGCACGCTCATCCAGCCCAATCTCGAGACAATAATAGCACTCCGGCCTGACGTCGTTCTCTATTCAGGGGAGGACGGCCCGGTGCAGAGCGTGGAGCGCCTGCGTGACGCGGGCGTGCCTCTCCGGAGGTTCGACCGCAACAGGAATTTCAGCGACATATGCCGGAGCTACGTGGCGCTCGGCGACCTGCTGGGAAAGGGCCGTACAGCGCGGCACAAAGCGGCCGGGTACGAGCGCACCCTTCTCCGCGCCGCGCCTGAGCGCCCAGCTGCCGGCGGCCCGCGCCCGCGCGTGGCGTTTTACCTGTCGTACCGGCCGCTCATCGCGGTGTCGTCCGGCTCGTTCATCGGACGGATCATCGCGGACGCGGGCGGTGAGTGCGCGTACCGGGAGGCGGGGAGGCCTTATCCCATGGTCTCGATCGAGTCCCTGGCGGACGCAGACCCGGACGTGGTCATCGTCATGGCCGGCGAGGACCCGGGGCCGTTTTTCCGCGAGCTCGCTGACGGCTTCCGCGACCTGAAGGCCGTTGCAGCGGGTCGGGTTTACCCGATACCGGCGGACTCGATCCCGTACTATACGCCCGCGGATTATGTGAAGTCGGTGGAGAGGGTTGCGGGAATGCTCGCCTTGAAAAATCACTGACGGTTTCAGGAACGTCCGCCGCAAGCGGGCGTTCCTGCATATTTATTGCATCACTGTTCCCCTTGTTTTTTTGCCTTATCTTGTGAATTATGGATTGACTGAGGCGTTGCCCGGGGGATACGTATGGCCGGTCGATGAAAACCTACTGTAAAATATTATTATTGCTGGCAGCCGGCCTTGTGCTGGTCGCGGCCTCCCTTTCCCTTGGTACGCGCTTCATCCCGCCGTGGGACCTGGCGGGCATAATCACGGGCGAACCGGGTTCGGTTGATTACACGATACTGGTGAAGCTCAGGCTCCCGCGCGTGCTGCTGGCAATTGTTATCGGCGGCGCGCTGGCCGTGAGCGGGACGGTGTTCCAGGCCGTGTTGAAGAATCCGCTTGCGGACCCCTATATCATCGGCGTATCGGGCGGCGCGGCGCTTGGCGCAACGGCGGCGATCGTGACGGGCGCCGCACCCGGCATCGTGGCCGCGGCGGCATTCGCCGGATCCATCGCGGTCATCACGATCGTGTACCTGTTTTCGAAACGAATGCGAGTGGGCTC
>JAKJGD010000500.1 GCA_022704585.1 Spirochaetota bacterium
AGCATGGACCTGCTGCCGACACTGCTCGAGATGATGGACATGGACCTGCCAAATCCGTTCATGGGCATTCCGATATTTTCGGAGAGGAAGTACTATAAGAATATGGATAATCCGACAGGCGCCATGAAGCTGGACCAGGCGACGATAGCCCAGGCAAAAAAAATCCTTGCCTTCTACCTCAACCTGTACAAAGAAGACAGGATACTTCCCAAAGATTATTCTGTCACCCTGCATTAGTGCCTGACGGTGTGACCTCGCGGGATGTTCTTCATCAATTAAAGAAAGATCTGGAGCGGGACATGCTGCGGTCGATAGTGAATTTACTGAGTGGAAAACCTGTCGGCGGCGACACGCGGGGCGACGGCGGGAAACGGATCAATATCGCCGCGTGCGTGATCCTCCTGGAGATGGCCCACGCCGACGACGATTTCTCCATCATCGAACGGGACCGGGTGCGCAGGCTGCTGCGCGAGGAGCTTGGTATACCCGACGGGGAGATTGAAGATGTCATCTCGACGGCCGAGCACGCGCAGCGCGAAGCCACCGATCTGTGGGCCTACACCAGCGTTATCAACCGGAATTTCAGCGACGGGGAGAAGCGGAGTCTCATTGAGTCGGCCTGGCGCATCGCGTACGCCGACGGGCGGCTCGATCCGGGCGAGGATCACCTGGTGCACCGGCTCGCCACGCTCCTGCATGTCGACCACGCGGAGCTGATAGCCGCAAAGCTCCGGGCGCGCGACGCGCGTGACCGGTGATGTTTCCGCCCTCTCTCACGTGAAGAATTTCTCCATGCTTTTGAGCGCCTGCCTGTATGTTTCATCAAACGATAGCTTTGACTTGTACCCGGCCGCGTTCTTATGGCCGCCGCCGCCCCGCTCCATGGCGAGCTGTGCCACGTCGATGTTGCCCTTGGTCCGCATGCTTACCTTGACCGGGCCCTCGAAGTCCTGCTTGACCAGAAGGCTGGCCACCACGCCCTTGACCGTGAGGGGGAGGTTGATGGCCGGCTCGCCCTCGGTAAACGTCGCGCCCGTCTCCTTAAGCATGTCCGGGGTAAGCTTGAGCGCTATCATCCTGCCGCCGTGAAGCACCTCCATGCTCGACAGGATCCGTCCCCGGAGCGAAAAGCTTGACAGAGCGTTCTGTTCGTAGATCTGCTCGTGTATAAAGAACGGGGTCACGCCGGCCTCAACCAGTTTCGCGGCTATGCGGAACGTTTCCGGCGTGGTCTTGGGATACTTGAACGAGCCGGTGTCGAACACCATCCCGCCGAAGACCGCCTGGGCCGCGCGCAGGGTGATGGGTGTTTCGAAATGCTCTATGATGTGGAACATGATCTCGCTGACAGAGGAGGCCCCCGCCTTGATGATGTTGGCGCCGAGCTTGCTCTCGTCCCCCTCATGGTGGTCGATGATAAACACCTCGCGCACCCGGTCCTTGAGCGCGTTGTAGGCGGCCGCCCCGATGTTGTTGTAGTCATTGGTGTCAAGAACGAACTGCGCGTATTCAGCGATATCGCCGGGAAGAATAAAGGACCCGTTCATGACGTTGATGTCGTGCTCTATGTCGAGGAAGAGAAAATTGTCGATGAGCGGCTTTTTCCCCAGCTTTTTCAGGAGCTCGAACATTGCGATCTCGCCGCCGAGCCCGTCCCAGTCCGGGCTTTCATGCGTTGATATGACGAATTTGTCGTACTTCGAAAGGAATGTTTCGAGCTTGACGAAATCCTCATCCATCAGGCTGCCCCGGCCGGTTGTTTCATGAGGAGCGGAAAGCCCATCTCTTCGCGTATGGCGACGTACTGCTCCGCGCAGCGCCGTGCGATGTTGCGCACCCGCGCGATGTACCCGACCCGCTCGGTAACGGAAATGGCGCCGCGCGCGTCGAGCATGTTGAAAACGTGCGAGCATTTCAATACGTAGTCATAAGCCGGGAGCACGACTTTTTGTTTTGGATTGTCGAGAATGGAAAGGCATTCCTTCTCGTACAGGTCGAAGAGCTTGAAGTGCAGTTCCGTGTCGGCGATGTTGAAGTTGTAATGCGAAAACTCGAACTCGCTCTGGCCGTGCACATCGCCGTAGCGCACGTTCTTGTTCCACATGACGTCCTTGAAATGGTTCACGCCCTGCAGGTACATGCAGATCCGCTCCGTGCCGTAGGTGAGCTCTACCGACACCGGCTTCAGCTCCAGGCTCCCGCACTGCTGGAAGTAGGTGAACTGAGTGATCTCCATGCCGTCGAGCCACACTTCCCAGCCCAGGCCGGCCGCGCCAAGGGTGGGCGATTCCCAGTCGTCCTCGACGAAGCGGACGTCGTGCTCCTCGAGCTTGATGCCCAGGTGCCGCAGCGAGTCAAGGTACATGTCCTGCACGTCGACGGGCGAGGGTTTCAGTATTACCTGGTACTGGTAGTAGTGCTGGAGGCGGTTCGGATTGTCGCCGTAGCGCCCGTCCGTGGGGCGCCGCGAGGGCTCGACGTAGGCCACACTCCACGGCTCGGGTCCGAGGACGCGGAGGAAGGTTGCCGG
>JAKJGD010000017.1 GCA_022704585.1 Spirochaetota bacterium
GGAGAACGCCCCCGGGCGGTGACGCAGACCGTGGAGCTTGCAATGAAAGAACCGGGACACTGGTTTATATACATGCTGGAATGCGAGAACGGGTCCTTCTATACCGGCCTGACCGACGACATTGCCCGCCGCTTCGATGAGCACTTCCGGGGAACGGCGAAGGCAAAATACACGAGGAGCTTCAGGCCGGTGAGAATAGCCCGGTGCTGGCGCCTTGCCGGCACCCGCGGCGATGCTCAGAAGGTTGAGCGGGCCATCCAGCGGATGGACAGGAAGGGCAAGGAAGGGCTGGTAGCCGAACCCGGCATCATTCATGACATCCTCCGGAACGCAGATAAGCTCGAGATTGTACCGTATGATGCGGCACCCGGTGAACAGGAAGAGCGGGACATCACCCGCTACCGGCCCGGCGCCGGTGACACAACCGGCAATCCCTACCTGGAAGAGGTACTCTCCCTGGTCCGGGCGGGACGGCGCGCCGGCCGCGAGGCCCTGATGCAAGCCCTTGCCGAAAAGAGGGGAGAGCTGATCTCGCGCTACGCCTTTCCAATACCTACGCCCGATATCGTTGAACAAATCGTTCGCCGCTCGCCCCTTATAGAGATAGGGGCGGGGAGCGGGTACTGGGCACTGTGCCTGAGGGAGGCCGGTGCCGACATCATCGCCTGCGACATCAGGCCGCCGGGTGAGGAGCTGCCCTGGGACCCTCTGGCCGGTAACCGATGGTTCGAGGATGAATGGTTTAACGTAACGGAGGGGGACGCCTCCATGGCCGGCCGTCACCCTGAGCGTTCCCTGTTCCTCTGCTGGCCCCCGCTTCACGATCCGATGGCGATGGACGCACTGACCTCCTACCGGGCTGCGGGAGGAAAAACACTCGTATATATAGGCTCACCCGGTTCCTCCGGCGACGAGGCCTTTCATCGAGAGCTGTCCGCGATCTCGCCGGAGCTTTCGGTCGGGCTCTGGTCGTGGCCCGGGATCGGAGAGAGATTGATGGTTTACAGCTTCTGAAAGTTTCCTGAAAAACTCCTTCGTGGAGTTTTTCAGGGTCGGTTTTGCGAAGTCAATCCGCAAAACCTTACGTTTTTCTCGGCCAATGCCTCGAAAAACGGCGATACATCCTTGTATCGCTTAGCAGTTTGCTGTTTTTCAGCAAACTGCTAATAGGAGTTGCGATATGTCATTGCGGGGAGCCCTTCGACAGGCTCAGGGTAAACACCGTGACCGGCCCCTGAGCGAAGCCGAAGGGCGCTGCGCTCGCGATGACAACTTGAAATGGCGAGGTGCTGCTCATGATAATTGAACAGATTCTGGTGACTCACATGGCGGTGTTCTGCTACATGGTGGCAGACGAGGCGACGAAGGAGGGCGTGCTCATCGATCCTGCGGGCGACCATGATAAAATAGCGTCCGTGGTCGAGCGAAGGGGCGTCACGATCAAGTACATCATAAACACGCACGGGCATTTTGATCATACATCCGGAAACGATTACTGGGTTAAAAAGACGGGTGCGCAGCTCCTTCTGCATGAGTCGGATGTGTCGAAGCTCGGCAGCCTGACCAGCAGGTTCTTCACGCGCACCATGGGAGGGAAGACGTCGCCTTCGCCGGGCGCCACAATCAGGGACGGCGACAGTATCGGGTTCGGCTCCTGCTCGCTCAGGGTGATACACACGCCCGGTCATTCGGAGGGGAGCGTATGCCTGTACACGAAGGGACACGTCTTCACGGGAGACACCCTTTTCACGGAGGGCATGGGCAGGACCGACCTTGCCGACGGCTCTGAGCGGAAGATCATGGAATCAATAGTAAACAGGATACTGTCGCTGCCGGATGATACCGTCATATGGCCGGGGCACCATTACGGCCGCAATCCCACGTCAACGGTGAGGGAACAGAAGCGCTATTACCGCTGATCATGCCGGAAGCTCAACGGGCGGGCTGCTTCAGCGCGTTCTCGAGCATGATCTCCGCGCGCATCTTCTCGTGGAACGCGTACGAGGAGTAAAACCTGAAATAGTTGTGCTGGAGCGCGGTAAGGTCGGCGGCCGTGACGAAGGGATTGAAGTCCTTCCCCTCGGCCTTGATCGCGCTTATACTCTGGACGACCGCGCGCATGTTGCTTTTCGTAAATCCCTCGGAGCGGCGGCCGTCAGGCATGGTGACCGAATAGATGATCTCCTTCGTCTTATGGTCCATGACCACCTTCATGACGCAGGGCTGTATCTTTTTCTGAATATCCTCGAGGCGGATCGAGTGCTCCGGATCGAGCCGTGTCACCGAATAGTTCATGTACATGTCTTTTTTTATCTGGTAGATCTCGACCGGGTTTTCCCTGTTCGCCAGAAGCGATTTCGGGTTATGGGCGACAACCTGAGTCGAAATGTTCTTGGCGAAGATGTAGAGCCGGGTCAGGTAATCGAACATAAGGTCCGCCGGTTTCCGGTAGAAGAAGAGGGAGCCGCTCTCATCAAAGACATAGAAATACGCGTACTTCCGGTCGCTGTCGAAGTAGATCCTGATGGCGGTCGGGCCGGCATATTCCATCATCGTCCGGAGGAAGTTCAGCTCCTTGATGCTCTGGTCGATCTTGATAACGCTCTTCAGGCCGTAATTAAAGGAGATGCCCATCAGCATTTTCAGCTCGGAATCGCTCGTGAGGGTGTCGATGACCGTCGCAGTGCCGCTCTTCCTGGTGTAGAACACCAGGTACTGGTTGCCGATCATGGTGATATAGCTTCGCTTCGCGTCCGGATCGCTGTTCGTGAAAAAATCGAAAATATCGCGGACGAACGCTTTTATCCGCATGAACTCCTTGGTCGAGCTGAAGGGGGAGGACGACACTATGTTGACGGCGCTCTCGAAGTCGCTCTTCGTCACCAGGCAGCCATTGAGCACGCGCACCATTATCTGCAGCAGGTCCATCTCCCGGCTGAAGACCTCGAACTTCGTGGACCCCCAGCTGTCGTGATACAGGAAGAATATCTCCTCTATCTTGCGCGAATACTTCGAGTAGAGGTTGAAGATGATATAGCTCATGACCGGGTAGGGGTCTTTCAGATAGTCTTCCCGGAACGCGTTGATCTTCTTGAACATGAAGTTGGTGGAGATATCCGTGATGAGCTCCCGGAGAAAGTTCGTCTCCAGGCTGTGCAGGCCCGTGTCGATCTCGAGCCGCGTGTAGTCTTTCTTGAACAGGCCGTTAAGGCTGATCCAGACCGCAAGCCCGAGCAACGTCCGGTCCTTGTGGAGGATGACTATGTTGGGATGGTTGTCAACAATCAGGCGTTTTGACAGGAACCATGTCTCGTTTCCTTTCTGGTCGCGCACGTATTCGATCTTGAGGAGCTTCTCCGGAGGATAGTTCTTGAATGCCAGGGTGTTGTCAATCTTGGTGTCCGAGACCAGGAAGTGTGAATATATCTTCCGGCTGATCGCCTTGATCTCCTCGTCGGTGAACTTGTGCTTGACCTTGTGCGTCTCGATATTGCCCAGGATGCGCCGGTATTCCTGTAACACGAACTTCTTCGCGTTGTTGAGGAGCCTGCTGACCGGTTCGATGCTCCAGTTGTGGAAATCGTCCATTTCCTTGATTTTCGACGCCGGCCAGCTCCATTTTTTCACGTACTCCAGCATGATGCGGGCCTTCTCCGGGTTGTACCCGTCCTCGGGCTTCGCCGAAAGATGACGCGCCAGCATCGGCTCCACTTTCAAATAAAACGAGGTTTTCAGGACCTCGAGGGCGTCCTTGTCCTTGACGATCGAGCTGTAGTAATCGTACACGTAATCGAACATGATCACATACGCATCGATCTCGTGGTAGCCCATCTTGCCCTGGTGTATGTTCTTCTTGATGATATTGCAGATGAAGGGATTGTCCATGTAGTTGTTCAGGTACCGCTCAAGGAGCCCCAGCTTGATGATGGACTTGAACGGGTTGCCCAGCGACTTGAGGATCTGGAACAGGGCTGCCGCCAGAAAGTCTTCCTGGCGGATGCTCACGAGGTTGCCCAGATCTATGAAGCGGTCGGCCAGGGCTGTTTCCTGCGCCGCGGCATGCCACCGGTCATAGGTGGCATCGTCCGCGTTGGAGGGCACGACCCACCAGAAGGGCATCTTGCCGTTGAGCACGATCGAGCTCCGGAGAAACTCCTCTTTCAGAAGGACGCCGATGGACGAGCCGGAGAGCTGCTCGTCGTCATCCGCGAAAATATTATTACGCACCCGGCTGATCTCGTTCAGGTAGAAGTGGATCTCCATGTTGTACTTGTCGAATATCCAGCTTTCTATGGTCCTGAGCTTTGCCTTGAACTGGCCGATCGCCTCGCGATCGTACGAACCCTCGTGGTAGCATATCCAGAAGTCGAAGTCTGACTGCTTCGTGTAGGCGATTGTGCCGCAGCTGCCGATAAGGGCGATCATCTGAATGAATGGATGTTCAACCTTGTTCTTTGAAAGTATCGTATTGGGGAAACGTTTTGCCACGAAATCGACCATCCGCGGGGATGGCATATAATCGTACACCCCGCAGGGGACCCGTGAGCCAGGCACGTTCCCGGGCAAATCGGGGGCGTTCGTATTGAGCAGCAGGGGGATCATGTCCAGCACATTAATTGACTGCTGCTCTGACAGGGCGCGCTGCAGGTTCCCGAGCTTTAATTCGTTGTATTTATGGAAAATTACCTGGTAAGCCTGTATACGTTTGATGATGTCAGCATTAGCTTCCATGTCCGGTCCCGGGCCCACAAATAATAATTCAGTATGGCTGCAAGCATACATCACGTTGATAATACGTCAATTATATTATGGGGCGGGCTAAAATATTGAAAATCCGGGCAGGGCCGGTCCGGGGGGCGCCCGGAGGAGAATAAAGTATTAATGTACGGCGGCCGTAATAACCGATTAATATATTGAACCGGTATATCCGGCCAAGGAGTGGATCATGAAAGAATTAATCAACGAATCAATACTGTCCATGGTGAACGACAACTCCATGAGCATTGGCCGCATAAACAGCCTCATTTATATCAAGGAATTCATAGACCGCATCGCTTCGAAGCATTATCTGACCGAGGAAGCAGCCGTGGAGCTGGAGCAGAAATACGGGGTGCGCCCGAACATCATTACCTGGGGGGACTATTTCCAGACAGAAATGGCCACGTCCCTCATGATCCTGCCCGACGATGAATTCCTCAAAGCGGTGGAAACCCTCAATTTCGACATGGTCGCCAGCTGGATCATCTTCAGCGAAAAGGACGGGGTCTTCTTCAAGTGGGTCGATGACATGCACGCCACGATTACTGCCTGCAAGAGCGCGGGTTTCACGGAAGAAGAGGAGGAGATCCTCCATCTCAAGATCCTGAAGGAATACTACAACGGCCTGGGCCTGGTGGATAATTTCACGGAGTCCGAGATGCACTGGTTTTCAGCCTTCCAGGAAGCCCGGGTCGTATAACATCACCGGTGATCGGTGTTATAAAAGCCCCCGTTACGGAGGCTTTTTTTATCGTTCATCAAGGCGATGATTTAGGCGTTTAATCGCCGGTCAGGTATTTCTCGAGGTACTCGGTCAGGTCGTTCAGGTTTTTCCGTATCATCGCCTTGAACTCTGGCGGTATGTTCTGGGACATGACCACCTTGTAGTAGTTGATAGCGTCCCGGACTTTTCTCTTCTTGATGTACTCGTTGGCCTTTTCCAGCATCGGCTTGTACTTGTAAAAGGCGTATTCGATGATGTTCTTTTCCCTCGACAACCCGATTTCGTCCGGCAGCCTGGTGAAATCGTAGCTCACCTTGAGGATCGGCAGCTCTTTCTTTTTCCTCTTCGTCGTCGATAGTAGCTTGCGGTAAAAGGAAGCGTCCTCCTGCCGCGCCATGTCCATCTCGTCCGGGGTGGTGAACGATTCCTCGCGGCGTTCCTTTTTCTCCCCGATGATCTCGAAGTCCTCCTTCGTTTTTGCCCTGTCCTCGCGGAGTATCTTTTCGAAGATCTCGTCGTCGCTCATCCCGTCGCCGGAGGTGTCCTTCCCGTATTCCTTGAGGAGCTCGAACTCGTCCCCTTCGTCAGCCTCAGAGGTTTTTCGGGCAATATGGTCTTCGATCGATTCACCCGGAGTAGCCGGGCCGCCGCCCGCGCCCGCAGAGCCGGGTCCGGAGATCGGCTTTGCTTCCGGGGCCTTCTGCCTGGGGATGCTCTCCAGGAGCGCCCGTACGGCGCTGTCGTCAAGCAGGGGCTTGCGGGAATCGAGCTTCGCCGCCGACACTCCCGGCTCGGTATCGGTCTCGGGTATGCGGGACTCGGCCATCTCGCGCACGGCCCTGTTCAGGCTCTGGAACTCCTTCTTGAGCGCCGAGAGGTCGTCTGCCCTGCCGGCGGCGCCGGCCGAGGCCGCAACCGAGGCTGCGGCGCCGACCATCTGCCCGGTCGTGTCCGCGCCTTCCATGTGGTCCCTTATGCCGGACAGGGCGTCCGCAAGCTGCGTCTGCGCCGTCAGGGCGGCATCCGAGGATACTTCCTTCAGGCGGTTCAGCTCGCTCTTCACATCGCTCAGCTCGCCCCTGATTTTCTCGGTCGCACTCTCCACGATCCGGTCCATGTCCATGCCCCGCGTCGGGTCGAACAGGCCGATATTTATATTTTCGGGCAGCGAGTCGATTTTAATCGCGTTGGGAAGCGAGCCGCCCAGTGTGATCTTGATCTCGTTCCCGCCCAGGCTGCTGCCGTCCCCGGCGACCCCGCGCTTGGCCTGCTCCTCCTTCCGTTTCGTCTCCTCGTCCTTTTTCTTCTTGTAATGGCGGAGGTATTCAATGTTCGCGTCGATCTTGAAGCGCGTGTCGATGTCCTGGATGCGCGACTTCACGCCCTCGTACAGGGAGATGGCGGTTGAGTAGTCGCCCTTGGCGGCGTAGATCTCGGAATTGAGGAGCGTTCTCCGGTAAATCCTGAAGCGCGAGATCTCGGGGATTATTTCGTCCGCCAGATAGGGGAGCTTGAAGGGCTTGTCCGGCTCCGGCGGCGCGGTCTCCTCCGGCCCGTCCGATTTCCGCCTCATGGGGTGCTGCGCGGCCTCGGGAAACTCCTTCTCGATCTCCTTGTCGCTGGCCCTTCTCCGGAACGTGCGGTCTTCATCCAGCTTCTCTTCCGGCTTCTTCCCGGTGAGGTCGCCTTTTCCTCCCATGAGGGCCCAAATGAGGATAAGGACGATGACCAGGAGTATGATGATCAGTACAATGTTCATAATCATATCATGTTTATATAAAAAATATACTACAACACATATTTTGCAAATGAAAAAGATGAACGGGACGAAATTTTTCCTGCCCTTCCTGACGCGGGGGCCGCAGTCCTATTGATATTTTCGACTAAAAAAAGGCCGGGCAGGGACAAAATACCCGATTAAATGAAAAAAACAGTGGACACTCGTCCGCGGTAACATTATGAGGTTCAAATTATCAAATTTTATTAAGGATACAAGCATGGCACAGGAAAAAATCAATAAAGATATGACCTTTGGTGACCTTCTCCGCCAGTTCCCCAAGGCAGGTCCGATACTGACAGGGTACGGGATGCACTGCATCGGCTGCCATATTGCCGTGACCGAGACGATTGAACAGGGCGCCCGGGCACACGGGATGGATGACGGCATGATAACGAAGATGCTCCAGGACCTGAACCTGAAGGCGGCAAACTGAGGAGCGTGCGGCGCGGGGAACCGCGCCGGAACTCCGGGATTCAATCTTCCGCGATCAGCACGACAGTGGAAAGCCTTTTAACATGATAACGGCGTCCGGTGAGTTGCGGCCCCGCACCGGCTTCATGAATGTCATCCGGCGCGTTTTTTGATGTGTCTATAGCCACCCGCCATCTCCTGCCGGACGGCGCGTCCGGGATCTCAAATTTTCTGCTAATGCGTGATGCATTGAAAATGATATAGATGTCATTGTCTGCCTTTCCTCCGGAGAGCTCCGCGTATTCGCCGTTAATCAGCAGTCCAATTTCACTGCTCCCCGGGCTCCAGTCCGGCATCGCGGCCTCGTGTCCGTGCCAGGTGATATCGGGCAGGGCCCTGCCTGCATGCGGAGTCCCGGTGAAGAAGCTCTCCCTCCTCAGCGACGGGTGGCCCTTCCTGAACCGGATCATCTCCCTGGTGAAGCGGAACAATTCGCTGTTTTCGTCCATGAGCCGCCAGTCGACCCAGGATATCTCGTTGTCCTGGCAATAGGCGTTGTTGTTGCCCCCCTGTGTCCTCCTGAACTCGTCACCGGCAAGCAGCATGGGTATGCCCTGCGAGAGGAAGAGGGTGGCGATGAAGTTCTTTATCATGCGGAGACGGATGCCCGTTATCAGCGGTGTGCGGTCCGGTCCCTCGACCCCCCAGTTGCTGCTCAGGTTGTAGTCCTCCCCGTCAAGGTTGTTCTCCCCGTTTTCGATGTTGTGCTTTTCGCGGTAACTCACCAGGTCGTTCAATGTGAAGCCGTCATGGCACGTCAGGAGATTGATGCTCTGCAGCGGGCCCTTGCCGGCTTTCCCGTACAGGTCGGAGCTGCCTGCCACGCGGGTGGCAAAGCTGCCCACGCTGTTACGGTCTCCCCGCCAGAACCGCCTGATGTCGTCCCGGAATTTTCCGTTCCATTCGGCCCACCGGCCGGGAAACTCTCCCACCTGGTAGGCTCCCGCCGCGTCCCACGCCTCGGCGATGATCTTGCTGTTCCTGAGTATCGGGTCCTCGCTGATCTTTTCGATAAGGGGCGGGCTGCTCATCATCCTGCCGCTCTGGTCCCTCCCCAGGATAGACGCCAGGTCGAATCTGAACCCGTCCACGCCCATGTCGATGACCCAGTAGCGGAGCACGTCCATTATCAGGTCCCGCACCAGCGGGTGGTTGCAGTTGAAGGTATTGCCGCAGCCGGAGAAGTTCATGTACAGGCGACGGTCTTCCCTGAGGATGTAATATATCGAGTTGTCGATGCCCCGGAATGAAACCGTCGGTCCAGTCTCGTCTCCCTCGGCCGTGTGGTTGAGCACCACGTCGAGTATGACCTCGATCCCGGCGTCGTGGAACGCGTTTACCATCTCCCTGAACTCGGCGACCTGCTCGCCCATGCTTCCGGAAGCGGAATAGCTGCCCTTCGGCGCGAAGAAGGCGACGGTGTTATAGCCCCAGAAGTTCTTCAGTTTTTCGCCGGTCAGCGGGTTGACGTTCGTGTTGTCGTCGGTGTCGAATTCCTGCACCGGCATGAGCTCCACGGCGTTGATGCCAAGCTCTTTGAGATACGGGATCTTCTCCGTCAGTCCCCGGAAGGTCCCCGGATGTTTCACGCCGGATGAGGGGTGGCAGGTGAAGCCCCTGACATGCAGCTCGTAAATGATGTAGTCCCGCTCGTGGATGCGCGGTGAGCCGCCATGTCGCTCCCGGGGCCGCGGCATCGCGATGCAGCGCGGCATGAAGGGCGTGCTGTCGACCCCGGAGAAGGAGAGGTCCAGCGCCGGCGAGTCCGGGTCGTAACCGAGGGCCTTTGTCAGGTCCCAGGTCCGGACGCCGGTTATTGCCCGCGCGTGCGGGTCCAGGAGGAGCTTGTTTTTGTTGTAACGGTGGCCGGCTTCGGGAGCGTACGGACCGTCGATTTTGTAGGCATAGATCTGGCGCTCGGGAAGGCCTTCGACCAGGATGTGCCATATGTCACCGGTCCGGTTAACCGCGGGGTCAAGACGGATCCCCGAGAAGGCGGAATCCGCGCGGTCGCTTTCGAACAGGAGCAGGGTGACCGCGCTGGCGTGCCGGCTGAATATCGAAAACTGTATCCCGTCCCTGGTGTAGCTTGCTCCCAGCGGGAGCGGATAGCCGGGCGAGGTTTTAATGTCCTGCACGATGCTGCCCGTCCATGTTGGGTTTTAATGCACGGATCATTTTTATTACGTAGCGGTACAATGGCGGCCGGTTATTTCACGTCCGCATTCAGGATCAGCCTGACGCTGGCCATCGCCGGGTCATTGGAATGCACCGTGATGGATTTGCTGATCCTTCCGCTATGAGATCCGGTTTTGAGTGTTACTTCAATCTGTCCGCTGCCTCCGGCAGGGATCGCCTTCTTGGAGAGAAGGGCGCCGGTGCAGCCTCAACCGGCCTCAATCTTGTCAATTTTGAGAATGCCGTCTCCCGCATTCTTGAATGTGAAAATATATTTTACCTCGGTGTTCTGAGGCTGTACCCCGAAATCGTGGCTCAGCGTCTCGAACACAATTTTTGGCTTGCCGTTGCAGTAGAGCACGGTCGGGATAAGTAGCAGCAGCAACAGTTTCTTCATGAAAAACCTCCGGTTGCATAGTGTTTCTTACAACCGCTTATTCCTTTTTGCAAGCTTTTTTTCAACTGCCGGTCAGTGGTGCGGATTGGTGAGAATTTCGGGATATTTTAAGAATATATTAAAAAATGATTAAAGAAAAAAGCAGTTCTCCCGATCATTAATATGATTAAATGATACACTCCTATCATATAATTTACCAGGTTGAAGGCTTTTGCAGCGCACTCTTGCAAAAGCCTTTTTTATTGCATGCACCTCCCGGAAAGGATATGTCTTTCTTAAAAACCTTGAAATTACACTTCAATTTTATATTATCTGATACGTGCTGCACGTCTTTTAATTATATTTTCCGGCCCACCATACGATAATATATTTATCATTATAAATATTTGAATATTAATTGTTTATAATATTATTCAGACGGTCTCGCGGAAATAATGACCGGGGTAATTCTTGATGAGCCTTGCAGGAGTCCGGGAAAGAACAGGTTGTATGATCTTCGTTATACATGAACAGAACCCCCAGAAGCGGCTTATTGACAAAGCAGTCGACATACTGAGGCAGGGAGGCGTCATCATCTTCCCGACCGACACGGTGTACGCGTACGGCTGCGATATCAGCGACAAGCGCGCGATAGAAAAGATTTACTGGATCAAGCAGATAGGCAGGCACAAACCGCTCAGCTTCATCTTCAGCGACATTTCCGAGATCAGCGGATACGTGAGGAATATATCGGACCGTGCGTTCAAGATCATGAAGAAGGCGCTGCCGGGACCTTACACCCTGATATTCAAGGCGACGAAGCTCGTTCCGAAAATTGCGATAACGAACCAGAAGACGATCGGCGTACGGATCCCGAACAATAACATCGCACTCGAACTGGTGCGCACGCTCGGGCGTCCCATCATGTGCGCCAGTGTCAACATGGTGAGCGGCGAGTATATCGTCGAGCCACGCGATCTTGAGGCCATCTACCGGAACGAGGTGGACCTGGTTATCGACGCCGGTCCGAAGATCTCCGAGCCTTCGACCGTGGTCGATCTCACGGATGGCGTGCCGGTGATAATCCGGGAGGGCAAGGGAGAGATATTTTTTTAGGTGGACAGGGGGACGGTTCCTTTGATTACTGTCCCGGTGCTTTGAATCCGAATCGAAGAACGGCGCCATGAACCGTCATCATGTGAAGGGAGACGGGGGCGAAATGATACAGTGTTACAGGAGGGGCCGCCATGGCGGAAAATTTAAGGGAATTCCTGAATGTAGTGAAGGCAATCGCTATATTCCTCGGGCTCGGCGCTATCGTGTCGTTCATATTCTACAATATCAAGAAGCGTGACCTGTTCGGCGGATATATCGGCGGACTCGTGGTCGGCTTCATCGGTGCGATCATCGGCGGGTTGGTGCTCGACCGGCTTTTTTTCAACATCTCCGTGGTCATACTTGATTTTCTCGCGCAGAGGATCGGCGTCAACATGATTGCGGGGTTCATCGGCGCGTATGCCGCGCTCTATATCATGAACAGGCTTAACCACGACCGGG
>JAKJGD010000501.1 GCA_022704585.1 Spirochaetota bacterium
CGACCTCCCAGCTCTCCCAGACCACGCTCCGGAGCATCCTGGGCCAGGTCGAGCTGGATGACCTGCTCTCGGCGCGGGACCGGATCAATGCCGAGCTCCAGAAGGTCCTTGACACGCACACCGAGCCGTGGGGCATCAAGGTCGCCAATGTGGACGTGAAGAACGTGGACCTTCCCCAGGAGATGCAGCGGGCGCTGGCCAAGCAGGCGGAGGCGGAGCGGGAGCGCCGGTCCAAGGTCATCGGCGCCGAGGGCGAGTTCCAGGCGGCGCAGAAGATGGTGGACGCGGCCGCGCTCATGGAAGCGCACCCGATGTCCCTGCAGCTGCGGTACCTGCAGACCCTGCGCGAGATATCGGCGGAGAAGAACTCGACAACGCTCTTCCCTATCCCGATAGACCTGATAGACATGTTTTTGAACAAGAGGAACAAGTAGCCGGAAGCCCCGGGCTGCATGCGATGTCATTGCGAGGAGCCCCGGCATGTCTGCAAGGGTATGCAGGCATGCCGGAGGGCGACGTAACATGCCTCGGCTCACTTCGACAGGCTCAGCGCAAGTCGCTCGGCAACCGACCGGTCCCTGAGCGTAGTCGAAGGGTGGGTCCCTGAGCGTTGTCGAAGGGCGTTCCGCCCGCGATGACAAAAATGACAAAGCTGCGATTCTGACAGGCCATGTATTTATATGTCAGACACGGAATTACTCTTGACAGGGACGCTGAGTAGCCAATATTTTCCCTAATTTTTTTCAAAAACAGAGGCGGGCGGGTGTATGCGCCCGCTCATATCATGGGGTGTGCAGTATGGAAAAGCGTGATGTAGTAAAGGCATGGCTCGGCCAGATCCGGAGCAATTTCCTCGTGCTGTCCGTGATGCTGGTCGCGGTTGGCCTTGCCCTGGCGGCGGTCCATATCAAAAGGACGGGCGAGGGCAGCTTCAGCGTCGTGGACGCTATTCTCATAATGATCGGGGTGGTCATAGCCCACGCGTCGGTCAACCTCTTCAACGAGTATTCCGATTCCCAGACCGGGATCGATAACCATACGCAGAAGACGCCCTTCAGCGGCGGCACGGGGCTGATACAGGCGGGCGTCACCACGCCCGTCGCGGTGAACACCGCCGCCTGGCAGACGATTGTATGGGCCTTTCTGATCGGTCTCTACTTCACCATGACGTCCCACTGGGTCATTGCAATCATAATGCTCATCGGAGGGCTCTCCATTATTTTCTACACGCAGCACCTGGCAAAGGTGCTCCTGGGCGAGTTCTTCGCGGGCCTGAGCCTGGGCTCCCTCGTGGTAGTCGGCGCGTTCGCGGCCATGGTCGGGCGGCCGGGCATGGACGCATGCTCCCTCTTCCCGATCGAGGTCATCCTTATCTCCATCCCGCCCGGCATCCTGACCGCGCTCCTCCTGTTCCTGAACGAGTTCCCGGACGCGGACGTGGACAGGAAGTTCGGCCGTTTTCACCTGGTAATCTGGCTCGGAAGGAAAAAAGCGTCGTACCTGTACGTGTTCGGCCTGCTCATGACCTACGTGACGATTCTCCTGCCCCCGCTTCTCGGCGTGTCGTCCTGGTGGGTGATGCTGGGGTTCCTGACCCTGCCGATCGCGGTCAGGGCCGGCATGACGGCCCTGAAGTATCCCGAGGACATGCAGAAGCTGGTGCCGGCCATGGGCCAGAATGTCATCGTGGTGCTCGCCACCGACTTCCTCCTGGCCGTCGGGCTCGTGCTGGAGCTGATATTCTCCGTATGAGGCTGCCAGCCGTCATCGTGCTGGCCGCGGCGCTGACGTCATGCGCCGTGCCCGGCATCCGCACCTTTAACAACGATCTCGCGAAATCGTACCATGATCCGGTGGGCTACTTCCACCGGGTCGCCGGCGCGGGCGACCTCGTCGCCGTGATGCGCTGCGTCGAGGAGGGCTTCGTCGGCGTGAACGCGCGCGACGCGTACGGCTGGACCGCGTGCATGTACGCCGCGCGGGGCGGCCACGACGGCGTGGTAGAGTATCTCGTCGCGAAGGGCGCTGATTTCAAGGCCGCGGAGGCCGGCGAGACTGCCCTTACAATCGCCATTGACGGCGGCTGGCCCGGGACCGCGGCGTATGTCATCGAGGCGGGCGGGGCGGTAACGTCACGGGACCCGGACGGGAATTCCCCCCTGATGAAGGCGGCGGTGCGCGGGTACGGCGATATCGTGCGCGAGCTCCTGTCCCGGGGCTTCGACATCAACGAAAAGAACAACGCGGGCAAAACGCCCCTGCTGGCCGCGATCGAGGCGCGCTATTTCGACATCGCCGGCATTCTCCTGAAAAAGGGCGCCGACCCGGACGCGCGGGACGCGTCCGGCGCTGCGCCGCTCCTCGTGGCGATTGAAAACAATTATTCCGACATATTCGGCCTCCTGCTTGCCGCGCGGGCGGATACGAACGTCCGCGACGCGCAGGCGCGGCCCGCGCTCGTCGCAGCCATGGACTTTGGCCGCCCGGACCTTGCCGTTCGGCTGGTCAGGGCCGGGGCGGACCCGGG
>JAKJGD010000018.1 GCA_022704585.1 Spirochaetota bacterium
TGAAAAACTCGTCGGCCTCGAACACTGCCCGCTCCTTTTCCGCCATCAGGACCGCCCCGCTCTCCGCGTCGATAACGCGGCCGGTGACGGTCAGGTTATCACCAAACTTCATGATGGACCCCACGATCACGGTACGGACGCCCAGCTTTGTGCCCGCCTCCACCGCGCAGGACACGTCATCGCAGGACGCGTCCGCTCCAAGAGCTTTCGGGATCTGCTCGCGGTCGAGCGTCCGGTATTTGGGCAGGTTGCTCATCTCGTTCCGAATGAGCATGGATATCTTTGCCGCATCCTCCCGGGGGACGTCCCGGGCCACGAAATCCAGGACCGCGAGTGCGGCTTTTTCCGCGCCGAATGACGGAGCGGATAGGGAGAGAATCAGGGCGAATACTGCGGATGCGGTTTTCATGAACGGACCTCCGGGTCATGCCCAACGGGCTTTTTCAGTCACATAATCCGTAGTGTAGGAGGGGCGAGAAAACACACAATTTTTTATTCTTTGCTCATGATTTATGTCGTTCAACTGGCGAGAGATTCAAGAACAGAAAGGTTGCAGGATATAAATTCCGGTGTGAGCACCCGATAATCAGATATGTCCTCGATTTCTATTGTCATGAAAAACTGCTGGCAATTGAACTGGATGAGAGCGTTTATAAAAATAGAAAAGATTATAATTCATATCGCGATGATTTCTTGATGAGTATGGGAGTACAAACATTACGATTCACCAAGAATCAGATCATGCAGAACATAGCATGGTAGTGCGCACTGTTGAATTTGAATTATTACGAGATACATAATCCTTCGCGCCCCCTCAGGGGGACGGGAAAGATGACGGACAATAAGACTCGGTTTTTCACGCCTCAATCGTAAACGTCGTCCCTTCCGTTCCTGACGTCACTCCGATCTCCCATCCCAGAATCTCGGCTGCGTGTTTCACGATCGAGAGGCCCAGCCCCGTGCCGCCGGTTGTGCGGGAGCGGCTCTTGTCAACGCGATAGAAGCGCTCGAAGATGCGCGCCAGCGCCTCCTTCGGTATGCCGATGCCGGTGTCGGCGATGGTGACGACCGGCCTGCCCGCGCGGGACGTCAGGGTGACGGTAATGCTGCCACCCTCGCGGTTGTAGCTGATAGCGTTGTCGATGATATTGAACAAGACCTCTTCCGCCAGGAAACGGTTGCCCCTGGTGCTGCCGGTGATGATGTTCGGCTGGAATCGTATGGAGACGTCCTTCGTCCCGGCCTTCGGAGAGAGAATGTCGATGCATCCCCTGATGACCTCGGACAGGTCAATCGGCTCCTCCTGGAAATCCTTCGCCGTCTCAAGGCGGTTCAGCTTCAGGATGTCGTTGACCAGCTGGTTCTGCCGCTCGACGTTGGCCATGGCCTTGTTAAGCAGGTCCCGCGCCATCTCCGGCTCGCACAGGTGGGGCTCGATCGTTTCCAGGTATCCCTTCAGGATAGTGATGGGCGTCTTGAGCTCATGAGACATGTTCGCCACGAGATCGGTTTTCATCTGCTCGATCCGGCTCTTCTCCGTGTTATCATGGAGGACGACGAGGATGCCCCGCAGGGACTGCTCGCCGGTGATCGGCTTTATGATGATCTCGCAGTGCCTTCCATTGAGAAGGGTCTCCTCGAAGGCCTCGGCCCTGCCGGTGGCATGGACCTCCTCGATCCGCGCGTTCATCGCCCGGCTCCTGATCACCTCGAAAAAGATCTTGCCCACGACCGCGGAATCGATCTCCAGGAGAGAGCGGAACGCTCCGTTGGCCACCAGTATCCGCTTGTCCCTGCCGATGACCGCGATGCCGTCGGCTATGCTCTCGATCGTCTTCTCCAGCTTGTTCTGCTCGAACATCAGGGTCCCGAGCTTTTCCACCACCGTGTCCGCCAGCCGGTTCAGCGCGTTCTGCAGGGTGCCGATCTCGTCGTTGCTGTAGTTGGGTATGCGGCGGGAAAAATCGCCGCTGGTAAAGTCGCGGGCGAAGCTCATTGTTTCGCTGATCGGCCGCGTGATACGGCGCGCCATCAGCACCACGACCAGGGACGAGACAAGCAGCGCGATGCCGCCGGCCGCGAGGATGTAGCGGCGCAGGAGCGCGATGCTCTCGTCCACCTCGCGCAGCGGTTTCGCCAGCCTGATCACTTCAGCGTCCGATTTCTTTGCCATGTAGAGCATGTTACTCGCAAGAGTCGAGCTGTAGCGGATGCTCTCGCCCCTGCCGAGCGCCAGGGCGTCCCGGACTTCACTGCGATAGCGATGGTTGTCCATCTCGTCAACCTGCTCGTGTTCCGAGTCTGCGATTACCCTGCCGGTAAAATCGACAAGCGTGATGCGAAGATTGACGATGCGGGAGATCTCTTTCACGCGTGTCTCCCGGGCCGCGACGGTCCCTGCCAGGTACCGGCCCGGCGTATTGCGGATCTCCAGCTCGATGAAGTCAATCTTCTCGGACATCTCCCGCTTGAGTATCGCGTGGTGGTACTTCCGGATATGGTCCAGCACGAGAAAGAGCAGAACGATGACGAGCGCCGATATGAGGACAATAAAGGATGCGATGATGCGGTTGCTGATCTTCCTGAACATGCCGGTCCCTATTTTTTAAACCCGTACCCGACGCCGGAAAAGGTCTTGATCACGTTTTTGTACGGCCCGAGCTTCTTCCGTATGTTCATCACGTGAACGTCTATGGTCCGGTCGATCACGTAGACGTCCCGTCCCTTGATGCTGTCGATGATGTTATCACGCGTGAATATCTTGCCGGGGTGTTCCAGAAGCAGGCGCAGTATCTCGAACTCGGTCTTGGTCATGTCAACGCCCGCGCCGTCCACGGTCAGGCTGTAGTGGTCCGGGTTCAGCTCTATCCCCTCGTGGACCAGCACCCGTGCGGGAGCGCCGTCCGGCACGGGGCGCTCGACCCGCCGGAACATGGCCTTGACGCGGGACTTGAGCTCCTTGACGCTGAACGGCTTGGTCAGGTAATCGTCTCCGCCCAGTTCCAGCCCCAGGACCCTGTCGAGCTCGTCGGAGCGGGCCGAGAGAAAGATGACGGGAATATTCTTCCACCCCTCGCTGGCGCGGACCCTCCTGCAGAACTCGAACCCGTCCATGCCGGGCATCATGACATCGAGCATAAAAAGGTCCGGTGCGCCCGAGGGCAGGGCCGCGAGCGCCTCCTCGGAGGACGAAAGACAGGATACATCGTACCCATCTGCCCTCAGATTGATGCCGATGATCTCCTGGATGTCCTTTTCATCGTCGATTACGAATATCTTTTTCCGCATGGCACTCCCGGCGGTTACATAACGAGCTATATTACTCTTCCGTGTGCCGGATGTCAATCCCTTCAATGTAATAAATGGCGCGTTCCGCGATATTGGTGACATGGTCGCCGATCCGCTCGAGCGCCTTGGAAACCATGATGAGGCCCAGGGCCGGCGATATGTTATGGGGATTATCCGCCATATAGGAGAACAGCTCGCGGTATATCTGCATGTTGAGCGTGTCGATCTCCCGGTCCCTGCTTATGACGACGCGCGCGCGCTCCGCGTCCTGGTCGGTGACCGCGGTGAACACGTCCCGGAGCATGGCGATCCCAATATCGGCCATGCGCGGGATATCTACCAGCGGCTTCAGGGGCGGCCTGCCGTGGAGGTTGATCGCCTCGTTGGCGATATTTGTTGCCAGGTCTCCGATCCGCTCCAGATCGGTGTTTATCTTAAGCATGGCCAGGACCAGGCGGAGGTGGACCGCGGCGGGCTGGCGGGTGACGAGTATCCTGATGCACTCGTTGTCGACCTCGATCTCGAGATTATCAAGAATGGCATCGTCGCGCATGACCTGTTCGGCGAGGTCCGTGTCCGAATCCTTCAGCGCCCGCACCGATTTCGCGATGGACTCAATGGCGAAGTCAGCCATCTCGAATACTTTCGACTTAACGTGTTCAAGCTCCTGCTCGAGATGCGTTATCATTGCTCCTCCCCGGTATCGCATGCCCGTAGGCGCGGTCGCGCGGCCGGCCATCCATGCGGCCACCTATCCGAATTTCCCGGTAATGTAATTCTCGGTCATCTCAACGTCCGGCCTGGTGAATATCTTCTCCGTCGGATTCACTTCGATCAGGTCCCCGATATAGAAAAAAGCGGTTTCGTCGCTCACCCGGGCGGCCTGCTGCATGTTGTGGGTCACGATTATTATGGTATAGTTTTTCTTGAGATCCTGGATCAGCTCCTCTATCTTCTGGGTCGAGATCGGGTCAAGGGCCGATGCGGGCTCATCCATCAGGATCACCTCGGGTTGGACCGCTATGGTGCGCGCGATGCAGAGCCGCTGCTGCTGGCCGCCGGAGAGCCCTAGCGCGGACTCGTCCAGCCGGTCCTTCACCTCGTCCCACAGGGCAGTGCTCTTGAGAGATCGCTCGACGATGCTTTCGATCTCGTACCGGTCCCTGACCCCGTTTATCCTGAGGCCGTACGCGATGTTCTCGAAAATCGACTTCGGAAATGGATTCGATTTCTGGAACACCATGCCAACCCGCCGCCGCAGGGCGGTCACGTTATAGCGGGGGCCGTAAATCGATTCCCCGTCTATGAGCACGTCACCCTCGACCCTCGTGCCGGGTATGATATCGTTCATCCGGTTAATGCACCGCAGAAAGGTGGATTTGCCGCAGCCGGACGGACCGATCAGGGCGAGCACGGTGTTCGCCCTGACGGAAAGCGAAATGTTCTTTATTGCCGGGGTGTTTCCGTAAAAGAACGTCAGGTTTTTTGCTGCGATTTTATCTGTCATTAACAGGAACCAGATGCCTTGGTATCGCTTTTAATTATAACTAGTTATATTAGTATAATATAACAATAATATAAAGATTTTGTTAAGGAATTAGCCTGGTCATTTCTTGATAATTATTATAAATTTCCTTTATAAAAAACTTATCTTTATCCGGTAGGTTGCCCCTGAAAGGTTAAATACATATTATCCACAGGAGGATATAAACGATGCAATCTAAATTATTCAAGATAATGGGACTGCTGCTGGTTGCCGCGCTGATGACCGTTACCGTGACTGCCTGCAAAAAACGAGACGCCAACAGGGTAGTGGTAAAAGGCTCAACCACGGTCCTCCCCATCACCCAGAAAGCGGCAGAGGCCTTTAAGAAGTCAGGCGGCGCGTCGGTCTTCGTCGAGGGGAGCGGCTCCGGCAACGGGATCAAGGCCCTGATCGATGGCAGCTGCGATATAGCCAACTCCTCGCGCGAGATGAAAAAGGAAGAGAAGGAAGCGGCCGCGAAAAAGGGGATCAAGCTGCGCGAGATCGTTGTGGCGTACGACATGATCGTACCGATCGTGCACGAATCAAACGTCGTAAGCAACCTGGTCATTGACCAGCTCAAGGCGATTTACGACGGATCGATTACCCGCTGGAAGGACCTTGGTGGCAGAGACGAAGAGGTGGTCGTAATATCACGTGACACCAGCTCCGGCACCTATGAGGTCTGGGAAGAAAAGGTGATGAAGAAAACCGACGTGACGCAGAGGGCGCTCCTCCAGGCCTCGAACGGCGCGATCATCACCACGGTAGCGGGCAATCCCAAAGCTATCGGGTATATAGGGTTCGGCTACATCAACGATTCGGTCAAGGGGCTCACCGTGAACGGCGTAGCGGCAACCATCGAGAACGGCAAGTCGGGGAAGTTCCCGATTTCGCGGAAGCTGTTCATGTACGTGAACGATGGCACGCTGTCGGATAATGCCCAAAAATTTATCGACTTTCTCCTCGGCGCAGAAGGACAGGACCTGGTGAAGGAAGCCGGGTTCATTCCCCTCTAGGATATTATCATCACGTTACAAGCCGGAGCCGCACCGTGGGCTCCGGTTTTTTTGTGCCCGCCCACTTTCCGCAAACCCGGTCAGACCGTGCCAGCGTGTTCCAACTTTTAACAATATATTTGCAGCGCCATGATATTTTCTTCATCGATTCCTGGTCTATTATAAGCGGCAATAAATTTATTTCTTACGGAGGTTTTTATGAGAAGGGCCATTATCGCTATGGCGACTGTATTCCTGATGGTTACGGGCGGAGGAATTCTTTTCGCCCAGGACAGGGATGCGGCAGAAAAAAAAGGCGCGGCAGCGCCGGAAACGGAAGAGCAAAAAAAGGAAGAGAAGAAGGACGAGAAAAAAATCGAGGAGACCATCAAGGAGATCTACAAGCGCCTCGATATCGGCGTGAAGGTCTACATGGACTGGTTCGCGCAGTGGGGCCAGAAGGACGGAGCGTTCGACCGCGTGGCGAAAGGCGAAAACGGCATGACGACCAGGTCCACGGCGTTGTCGGACATCTCCGGCAAGAACTACAACGCGTTCAGGATCAACCGGGCCTACCTGGACATCAGGTACAAATTCCTCGACTGGCTGGGCGCGCGCCTCACCACGGACGTAGACGCGGCAGTCACGCCCGCGGCCGACGCCAACGCGGCGTTCCACATCTACCTTAAATACGCGTACCTGGAAGGCAAAAAGGACTTCGGTCCGGTAAAGATCGCAGGCACCGCGGGCATGATCGAGACTCCGGTCGTTGGGCTCACCGACAAGATCAGCGACTACCGCTGGATATCCCGGAACTACATCGACCAGTCGAAGAACATCCTGAACGGGCAGAGCCTGGACAACTCGGCCGACCTGGGCGTCAAGGCCTCGATCGGGCTGTTCAAATACGTAACGCTGTCAGCCTCTTTCACCAACGGCGGCGGGTACAAGAAAGACGAGAGCAACTCGTACAAGGCGATCACCTACCTGGCAAGCATTACCCCGGTCAGGGACCTGTACATAAACGGGTTCGGCAGGAACGAGATCACCGACAAGTACGACTACACAGGCAAGAAGGCGAAGCGTGCGTATTACGGCTACGGGATCGCCTACTCCATCCCGATGATTAAAGTCGGGTTCAACCATGTGTTTCCGATAATACGCACGGTCGGCGCGGCATCGAAGTTTGATTCCGATTGGGCCCTCTATTATTCAGCGACTGATAAGCGCGAGATATACGTGTACCCGGTCCAGAACAGATATTACATGCTTTTCGACGCCTGGTTCAACTTCAACCTGGGCGCGCTCGTGGAAAAAGCGCCGCTCCTGGTCACGGGCCGTTTCGTGTACGGGCTCCAGCGCGGCACGTACCAGAAAATGATCACGGACCCGGAATGCGGCAAGCAGCGCACGAGCATGCTCTACGCTGCGGGCCTGGGGTGGCAGTTCAGCAGGAACATCCGCATTCTGGTCGGCGGTGAGCTGCAGAAATACTTCGTGAAGAAGGACCGCCTCCTCCGCTACGCGGAAGGCTCGAAGGGGACCGATTACTACAACGCCACCGCCCTGGGAGCGGGCGATATATATGTCGGTTCCAGGGAGCCGCATGACTCGAAGCGTGTTTACGTGAAAGCGGAAGTCAGCTTCTAGAGATAAAACATCTTTTCTCGTACCAAAGGCCCTCCGGGGCCTTTTTATTACCGATAACTATCGGTGTGGTGCTCTGACCCCCCGGACAGCAGGGTGCCGAGGCTCTGACCCCGAACTCCGATAGTTATCGGTTCGTTCTAACCCCTCATTTATTCAAGAGTTAGCCACAGGCGATAACTATCCACTCAAAATCGCTTGACAAACTAGAATATTATTCTAAAATATAATTCTAGTATCAATCAAGGGATTGTGCATGAAAAAGCCAAATTCGATCCACGCTTCGACACACGGCCGTAAAAGCGACATTATCCGCGCCGCGCTCGCCTGCTTCACGGAAAAGGGCTTTACCGGCACCAGCATTGAGGACGTGTGCAGCCAATCCGGCGCGAGCGTCGGGAGCCTGTATCATCACTTCACCTCGAAGGAACTCCTGGCATCCGCCGTGTACCTGGAAGGGATCCGGGATTACCAGACCGGGCTCGTCGCCGAGCTCGAAAAGCACGCACAGGCACGGGACGGGGTCAGAGCAGTGGTCCGGTTCCACCTTGAATGGATAGAGAACAATCCCGACTGGTCGCGCTACCTGTTCCAGCAGCGCCATGCCATGTTCATGGCCGATTCGGAGGGCGCGTTCGCCCGCATGAACGCCGGCTTCATGGCCCGCCTGTCGGCGTGGTTCAGGATGCGCATCGAGGCGGGCGGGATCAGGAGACTGCCCGCCGACCTCTACCCCGCGGTGCTCCTGGGTCCCTGCCAGGAATACGCGAGGCTCTACCTGGAGGGCAGCTATACTACGCCGGTGAAGAAGGCCGCCGAGGTTCTCGCCGATGCCGCCTGGGCCGCGCTGGATCCTTCATCCGGGTCGAAGGGCAACGGGAAGAAATGATGCATGACTATAACAAACAGCGAGGAGGCACACCATGAGCGATATATACGAAAAACTGCGGGAACGGCTCGACAGCCTGTCAACCGGCTACCCGGTGACCAAAAACGGTATTGAGCTGAAATTACTGAAGCGGCTGTTCAGCAGGGAGGACGCGGAGCTTTTTCTGCAGCTCTCCCCCGTGCTCGAGACGCCCGCCGTTGTGGCCGGACGGCTGGGCAGGGACGAGAAGGACCTTGCCATGCAGATGGAGAGCATGGCGAAGCGCGGACTCATCTTCCGCCTGCAAAAGCCGGACTCGGTCAAGTACGGGGCCCTTCCCTTCGTCGTCGGCATCATGGAGTTCCAGGTGGGGCGCCTTGACAGGGAACTGGCGCGGGAGCTGGAAGACCACTACCAGGCGGGGTTCGGCCGCTCCATTGCCGCAACCGGAACGCCGCTCATGCGCGCGGTGCCCATCAACCGGGACGTGGCGCCCGGGAGCAGCATCGCGCCCTTCGACGACGTCATGAAGATCATCGGCGAGCAGAAAACAATCATGGTGGCGGAGTGCATCTGCCGTAAAGAGGGCCGTCTCCTTGACCGCGGATGCGACATGCCGCTCGAGGCGTGCTTTTCCTTCGGATCGCAGGCCGATTACTACGTGCAGAACGGCATGGGGCGGTACGTGACGCCCGACGAGGCGAAGGCGATCGTGAAGAAAAACCTGGACGAGGCGCCGCTGGTCATAAACATGGCCAACACGCAGAAAGGGGGCGGGTTCTGCATGTGCTGCGGAGACTGCTGCGGCATACTGCGCTCCCTCAAGATGCAGCCGAAGCCGGCGGAATCGGCAAAGAGCAATTACCGCGCCGTGGTGAACGCCGACGAGTGCACCGCGTGCGAGGCCTGCGCCGGCAGGTGCCAGATGGACGCGATAACCGTGACCGGCGGCGCGGCCGTAATCGATCATGACCGTTGCATCGGGTGCGGCAACTGCGTGGCGGCCTGCCCCGCCCTTGCCCTGAGTTTGGAAAAGAAGCAGGCCGGGAAGCTCTACACGCCGCCCGAAAATTTCATCAACACCTACATGGCAATAGCGAAAGAGCGCGGAAAGATATGAGCATGATTGAACTGTCTCCTGATGCGCCGCTCAACATGGATGCGGCACCGCTCCGCGATTACCTGGCAAGCGGCTGGCTCACGCACGACGGCATGTGGTTCTATAACGCGTTTCTGGAAGGCGGGATCGAGCTGGCCAACCACCTGAACCTTGCCGCGATCCGGTCCATGGCGCCGATGGAGGCCCGCCGCACCAGGAAGATCCTCGGCGCCGGGGACGGGCCGGTCAGGAGCTTCGACGAAGCGGCTGCGATCCTCTCCGGCGCCCTCAGGATGGTTTTACCGCGCTCGATCATCGCCCGATTCAAGGTCACGGTGCCCGCAGAAGGCGTGTTCCGATGGGAATGGAAGAAGGGGGAATGCTTTGCGTACAAGGGTATCTGCCAGCTCGGTTGCATCGACCGGTACCGGTGCGGCGTCATATTCCGGATCGGGTGCTGGCTCGACGCAATGGATATCCAGCACCGCATTGAGCCGATGCCGGACGCCTGCATGATGCATGAAAAGGGATTGTGCCGGGGCGATATTATCATGGAATTCCATAACGCGAAGGGGTAACGGCTTTCCAGGGATGCCGGGGTCGGACAACAGATATTGCCGATAGTTATCGGTTAATACCGGTTTGTAATCCGCGAACTTCCCGACAGGTACCGCCTCATGCACTGTAGTTATCGTTCCAAATCTTCTCCGCTTTATGTAAAAAAACATCCCGATGAATTGAAAATATTAAAAATAATATTGACAGTGTGGGACCCTGGCGATATTTAACCAATTGGTTAAATATATCAACTAATTAGTTAGGCGAATAATAACAGATAACCGGCCATGAAGAAAGCCTGTGTACTGATCCTGTCATGCGTTTTTCTGCTCGCCATGCCGGCATTCGACACCGGATGTCCATCCGGGTGCTTCACCAGCGCCGCATACGCGGCTGAAAAGGAAGACTCACCCGCACCGGAACCGGAAACCGTTAAAAAACGGGACATCCGCGATGACGGGTATAAGCGGGAGGTGGTACGGTATGTATATTCCGCTGTTTTCCCGGCGCTCGTCATGGCGTACGGATTTTCCTCCTGGGGCTGGGCCAAACGCGATTTCTGGCTCTGGTCCAATGAGGGCTGGTTCGGCCACACCACCCGTTACGGGGGATACGACAAGCTCGGACACGTGTTCAGCCATTACACCGCCATGCGGCTCAGCTGCGCCGTGTACAATTACACTGAACGGGGCTCGAACATGCGTTTCCTGTACGGCGGGCTGCTGACCATGCTCATGGGGCTGTCGATAGAGGTCGGCGACGCCTATTCCGGCTACGGTTTTTCATATCACGATCTCGTGTTCGATTCGATCGGTATACTGATCGGGGGCCTGCTGGAAGCCTTCCCGAAGGTGGACGCATTCGTCAGCCTGAGCTGGGAATACTGGCCGAGCGAGGCGTTCAGGAAGCACCTGGACAGACCCTGGTTGCTGATCGACGATTACGGAGGCGCGAAAGTGCTGCTCAACATCAAGCTTGCAGGGTTCAGGGAGGTCGGGGTCAACATCCCGAACTTTTTCAGATACATCATGATCGACATCGGGTACGGGGTGAAGGGCTATACAGCCTTCGAGCGTGAGGCCGCCCTGGATAAATTCAACCTGCCGGTGCGCTCGCAGAACCTGTACGTGGGGATTTCAATTAATTTCGTTGAAGTCATCAAGGACCTGTTCAAGGACCCGGAGAGTCCGGGGTGCCGCGCATCACAGCAGCTGTTTAAATACTACCATATACCCGCGGGCTACAAGCACCGCATCAACCTGAAGCAGAGCCTTAACACTACTGATCTGTACTGACAATCAGGCGGGGGGCGCGGCGGGTCTGCGGTGCCGCTTGCGGTGGCGCTTCGGCCGGCTCCCGGCGGACACGGCCGCGGCATGCTCCGGCCCCCGGGTCACAGCGGTCTCCCCGCCGCCGAAAGGCGCATGCGGGGCGTGATGATGCTCGGCGCGGCGCGGCGGCGCTTCGGCCGCCCGCTGCTTCCAGTATCCCAGCTCTTTGGCGTGCTTTCCCGTAGCCTCGGCCAGTATCGTGAAAAAAAGGAACGCGTTGGGAAAATGCGCGTTGTTCACAAAGCGCTTCTCAAAGCCCCGCGCCTTCGGGCCGCCAGATGCGCGCGTGAAGCTCGACTGACGCGCTACCAGGTTGCACACCGCGTCCCATTCGCGCTTCGGGATCCGGAGCCGGGTCGCCAGCCCGGTGAACTTCTGGTGGAGCATGACGAACGATTCCTGGAAGCCGCGCTTCTCGCCCATCGCCTCGTCGAAAAGATCGTACAGCAGCACCGAGAGGAGCACGGCCGCAGGGATCT
>JAKJGD010000502.1 GCA_022704585.1 Spirochaetota bacterium
GTCCAACGACCTCAAGGCGACAAACCAGGGCGGGGTAGACGTTATCGTAAACCTTGCAGGAGCGCTTGACGGCAGGGTCGTAAAAATCGCGGACGCCGACCCGTCAGGGTCGCGCGGGTTCGTTATTATCGAGATTCCCGCCAGGAATTATTCGCAGTTCATGGCCGGCATCAGGGGTGCATGGAGCATTCAGAAACAGACGCCGTCAGCGCCCCCCGCGCTGACCGGACGTATCAGGCTTACCATGACCCTGCAGGACTGAATCACCTCATCACCAGCCGATCAAGTATCAGCCCGAAAAAGCCGCCCTCCCCGGAGCTATAATGCCAGCCAAGGTGCGAGAAACAGCCGGAGCAGATGACATAGCACCAGGCATATCCGGGAAACCAGGTGTAGTCACCGGTCGGCTCTCCCATGATGTAACAGCCGCTGGCCCCGGAAAAACAGCCGATGCGGAACACGATACCGCCCGGGTTCATGAAGGTATGCCGGTGCGATCCGCTCACCTCGATAGCGCACTCCCGGGAAGTGATGGCAGTGCCGCAGGTTTTGCAAACCAGGCTGCGCGGCTCCTCGGGCTCCTCGCCCGTTTTATCCCTGGCGAGCGTCTCAGTGGCGGTTGAGTCACCGGTCCCCTGGAGGGCATGGAGGGGCATCCCTCCAGGTTGCAGTCCGGGAGTGGATTCGGAAAAAAGGCCATGTTCCATGGTGATAATATATCGACCCCTCACGGGTTTGTCAATACCGGGCAGGACGGCCGGGCGCTTTCCGGACATCATAATCCGGGATGTAAAAATGTGGACGGCAGGCATGCGTATGATATACTATGGCCTGCTGCCCGGAGGTCGCTCCTGGCGGCAGATCAACCAACAGTTTGTTTAACATTATTCATGAAACATCAAAGAGGAAACGCCAGATGAAACAAGACGCTCCCCTATTTCCGCGCATCCTGGCCGCCGCGATACTGGTCTCTGCCCTCGCGTACGGCGCCTTTTATTTCAATTACTTCGAGACCCCCACGGGGGACTATATCGGCAACATCCGCGGCCCGGTGCTGGAGTACATGAAGGGAAACTTCCCCGGAAAGAACTTCAAGTTCCTTCCGCTGTATCCGCTGCTCCTGTCCCTGCTGACCCGCGTTAATCCGGCCGAAAGCTTTGACCCGGTCTACGTAACCGCCATAGTCCTGAACATGGCGCTTCTCCTGCCCTACCTGGTGCTGGTATTCCTGGTGTACCGGCGTTTCCTTTCGCAGAAAGCGTCACTGGCCGCCCTGCTCTTCCTCGGTGTCAACCTGTACACCGTGTACATGGCGATAAATTCCGAGCTGGAGATGGTGCTTACTTCCCTGGTCGTGCTCTCCCTCTACCTGACCATGCGCGGCTCAAAGATCTCCTACCTGGCGGCGTTCCTTACCGCGTTCACCAAGTGGGACTCGGTGTTCATCGTGCCGGCGGTGATGTTCAGGGACTTCTTCTATAACAGGAAACGGGTCCTCGCCCTTGTCCTCGGCGTGCTCGCGGCGGGCGGCACGGCCGCGTGGCTCCTCCTCAGCTTCCTGGGCACACGGGGCGCACACCCCTACGTGAGCGAGATAGCTCACCGGGGGCCCAACATCTACCGCTACATCGGCGACTGCTTCCTCGTCGCCTCCGGCTTCATCCAGTGGATGGCCACCCACGCATGGTTATCGGATGTGCCATTGTTCAAGTGGCCGGCGCTCGCCCTGCTCGCCATCGCCGGCATCGTTACCGTGGCCGGGATAATCTGGGGGGGCATCCTTATCTGGAAGGACAGGAGGAAGGAGTTCGCACCGGTGTTCGTATTCCTGGCGGGATTTCTTCTGATCCACATGGTCTACCAGAACACCAAGGACCGGTACGTGATGCCGATCCTCTGGATCCTGGTCCTCTTCATGGCGTGCGGCCTTTCCGAGGGGATCAGGCCCTGGCTCGCCCGCCGGATGGACAGGCTGCCGGAGAAGGCCCAGGCTATCATCAGGCTGGCAGTTATCACCGGGGCCGGCGCGATCTACACGATCAGCCTGGTCGCCCTGGCCCGCGATGCGACGGCCTGGCACTTCTTCTTCGCCCTCCTCTTCACGGTCCTGGCCGCGGCGATCACGCTCTACGGTGATGCAAAAAAAGACACGGTCATCAAGGCCATGGTCATCGTCCTCTGCGGCGTGGCGATAAACCTTTCGGTCTATTACGGCGTGCGCGCGCTCGACCACCACGGCCTTTCGCGCGTCGAGTTCAAGAAGGCCGCGCTCTGGTTCAGGGACAACGCACAGCCCGGCGATAAAATGCTCACATCCGAGTCCAACGTTCCCATGTACTATTCCGGTTTCGGACCGGACCGGTTCCCCATGTCCTTTTTCATCAAGGGGAGGACCGTGGCCGAGCTGGTGCCCGAACTGGCCGCGATGAAGGTAACGCACGTGTTCGTGGACGACTTTTATATACGGCGCCTTCCGGTGAAGGACCCGAACGCGATCGACCGCAGGGCATGG
>JAKJGD010000503.1 GCA_022704585.1 Spirochaetota bacterium
CTGCGCCGTGGGGGAGATGATATCGCACGGGATAGACCTGCCCATCGTGGGGAGGCCCAACGTGGGAAAGTCGAGCATCCTGAACCTGATACTGAACGTGGAGCGGGCCATTGTCTCGGACATCCCGGGGACCACGAGGGACCTCATCCGGGAAACGGCTCAGTTCGGGGGGATACACGTGAACCTGTTCGACACCGCGGGCATCGCCGAGCCCGGGTGCGCCATCGAGGAGAAGGGCATGGAGCTCAGCCGCCTGAAGATCGGCGAGGCGTCGATCGTCATAGCCGTGTTCGATGCTGCCACCGGCGCCTCGGAAGAGGACCGGGAGATAGTGGAAAGCGTGAAGGGCAAGCCCTGCTTTTTCCTCGCCAATAAAATAGATCTGGTGCCCGCCGGTGAAAGGCCGGCGCGTATAGAAGAACTGGAAAGAATGGCCGGCGGGGCGGTGATACCGTTTTCGGCGAAGACCGGCGAGGGGATGGAGGCGCTCGAAAGGGCGATAGTGGAACAACTCCGGAGCGAGTTCGTGGATTACCGCGGCTTCTATATCGCCGATATCCGCATCGCGGGCCTGCTCGACAGGTCATTTGAAATAATCGGGAAATTGCGGGAGCTCCTCGCGGACGGCGAGCCGCCGGAGATAACGGCATTCGAACTGCAGGGACTTATTGACACCCTCGCGGAGGTCACGGGGGAGATAAGCCCCGACGACGTGCTCGACTCGATCTTCAGCAGGTTCTGCATAGGCAAATGAAGTGACGTCCGATACTCCCATCGACGCGGGTTTCCGTCGCAATTCGCGATAACCTGCCCTGCCCGCGATGGTATGTGAATTAGTACCCTTCCCCAATGGCGGTTTTTTTTCTTGAATGGTTCGGGCATTGATAGTACCCTTACACGAGAGAGGGAGGTGACTTCATGGCAAACGGGGTTCAACTGAGCAAGATGGTGAGCCTCAACATGAACGTGAGGGGCATGGGACAGTCAGCGACCCTTGCCATCAACGAAATCAGCAAGAAACTGCTCCAGGAAAAAAAGGCAGTGTACCGGCTGGGACTGGGGCAGTCACCCTTCCCGGTGCCGGTCCCCGTGGTGGACGCGCTTAAAGCAAACGCGGACAAGAAGGACTATCTGTCTCCCAAGGGCCTTCCGGAGCTGAAGGAATCGATCGCGGATTTCCATCACCGGAAGGATGGCATCAGCGTGCATCCGGAGAACGTGATGATAGGTCCCGGCTCAAAGGAGTTGATGTTCATACTCCAGCTTGTGTACTACGGGGAAATACTGATTCCTTCGCCATGCTGGGTGTCGTACATTCCCCAGGCGAGAATAATCGGCAGGCAGGTCCAGATCATCCCCACCTCTTATGAAAACCGGTGGAAGCTGACCGCGGAAGACCTCGATCGCTTCTGTTACGATGAGCACGACACGTATCGTCCCCGCATTCTCATTCTGAATTATCCTGCGAATCCCGACGGCTGCACGTACCGGGATTCCCAGCTCAAGGAGATCGCCGAGGTCGCGAAAAAATACAGGATGATCCTCCTTTCCGATGAAATTTACGGACAGCTTCATCACCGGGGTGACCATGTCTCTGTGGCGAGGTATTATCCGGAGGGGACAATCTTGAGCAGCGGTATTTCGAAATGGTGCGGAGCCGGGGGCTGGCGCCTGGGTACCTTCTCATTTCCGCCGGACCTCGACTGGCTCCTTGAGGCCATCGCCGCCGTAGCGAGTGAAACCTTCACCTCGGTGAGCGCACCGATACAGCACGCCGCTGTGCAGGCGTTTCGCAACGACCAGAGAATCGAGCGGTACCTCTGGCACGCCCGAAGAATTCTCGCCAGGCTGGGAACGGAATGCCACGCGATGCTGGCGGAATCGGGCATCCGGGTATGGCCCCCGGAGGGCGGGTTTTACCTTTTCCCGGATTTTTCGCCCTACAGGGAACGGCTCGCCAAAAGGGGGATCACGGACGCCGAGCAACTCTGCGAACGTCTCCTGATGGAAACGGGAGTGGCCATCTTGCCGGGAACGGCCTTCGCCCGTCCCGAGGACGAACTCACCGCGAGAATGGCGTACGTGGACTTTGACGGGGCCAAGACCCTCACGGCGAGTGAAACCATACCCCTCGAAGCGGCCCTGCCCGATGATTTCACCTCCAGGAATTGTTCGCACATGCTGAAGGCGGTAGAAATCATGGTGGAATGGATAATTAAGTAATAATATGAACTATGAATATATTATTTTTAATATATTCATAGTTCATATAATGCTTGACTTCCAGGGTGCAATAGTGGGAAGTACTGAAAAAACAAACGATCAGGGGGCATTCTTTGAAAAGAAAATTCATGCTCATTGTCGCCGCGGCTCTCATGGCGATGTCGGCAGCGTTTGCGCAGGAGCAGTGGAGAGAAGTGCGAAATTCCAACGGTATCCGCGTGTTCACCAGGCCGTCGGCAAACTCGAGCCTGGACGAGTTCATGGGAAAGACCGTGGTCAACGCGAAGAT
>JAKJGD010000504.1 GCA_022704585.1 Spirochaetota bacterium
CGCTGCAGGCAACGGAATGGTCAATGTATGTCAGCGAGCACTACGGGTGGCCCGACAATCGCCTGCGGCGCTTGAGCATCAGGCCGTGGGGCTTCAGCAGCATCAACGCGGGCTGCCGGGGCGGCGAAGTCTTGACCAAGCCGCTGACGTTCGATGGGTCGGAGCTGCGAATCAATTTCTCCACGTCCGCGGCCGGCTCAATACGGATCGAGCTTCAGGATGCCGGGGACAACAAAGCGATTCCCGGTTATGCCCTCGATGACATGGACCCGGTGTACGGCGACCAGCTTGATTTCCCGGTCTCCTGGAAGGGCCGCGGCAACGTCGGCGCGCTTGCGGGACGGCCCGTGATATTGCGCTTCGTGTTGAAAGATGCGGACGTGTTTTCGATCAGATTCACGCATTGATCCGCCTTCCAGCAGAAAGCGCCGGGGCCGCGCCCGGGGAAAAATTGAACATTGTGATCCCAGTGTCCCGCGGCGCCGGCCGCAGGGCGTGAGAAGCCGGTTCAACTTAAGGAGGAAAAGACGGCATGAAATTGAAATTCCTGGGCATCAACGGCTTCGAATTGAAAGCCAATGGCAAGACATTATTGATCGATCCATACGTGACCCGGGACCGGGACCGATTGTCGGTTCCCGCGGTCGTGCGCAAGCACATAAAAGAAGCCGATTATATTTTCCTCGGCCATTCCCACTGGGATCATGCCGCGGATGTGGCGGAAATCGCCAGTTACACAGGGGCAATTATTTACGGCTCTGAGACCATGCTTAATATTTGCCGCTATTTCAAGATACCGGAAACACGGCTGCGTCAATTCGAGAGCCGCCGCGCCTTCATTCTTGAGCCTTTCTCGGTGACTCCTTTGAAATCCAGGCACATGGAACCGGTGGGCAGTCCGGGCTATTATCACCAGGCGCCCGAAAGGATCGAACGCGCATCCGATTATCTTGAAGGTGGAACGTGGGCCCTGCTGGTGAAATGCGGCGGCTTTTCTTTCCTGAATATTGGAAGCGCCAATTTGACTGACGAGGAGCTCAGGGGAATCAAGTGCGACTATCTGCTGGCGGGAATATCCGGCCGCGCTCCCGATTACCTGCCGCGGCTTCTTGCATGCGTCCGGGCGAAGACGCTCATCCCGGCACACTGGGATAATTTTGCAGGGCATCCCGTGGAGGATCCCGGAGAGCGGGTCGACATGAAACGATTTTACGAGGAGATGAAGGAGGTCGACTCCAAACAGAACATCAAGGTGCTCAAAGTGCTTGAAACAATGGAGTTGCAGACCACCTGATCTCCCGTCCTCATGAGCCGCGACCCGCAGACATTTGGGTCGAGTCTGAGGAAACAAGAAACGCTTAACACGGGGCAAAAGAAATGTACTGGCTTAACCCGCCCGCAATTTTCGTTCACAAGCGCGTCTTCCGGAATGCGAAGGCCGTCGAGCGCATGGAGCGCATGCTCTCGGCCATGGGCGATCCGCCAATCGAGGAAGTCGAGACCGCGGACACGGAGATGATCGTGGAGCGGGCGGGGATCGGCGCGTCCTGCCGGGCATGGTCCGACGACCTCATGAATGGTTTTCTGAAGCCCCAGGGCGATCCCGTGATTGTCTTCAACACGTTCGTATGGGACGAGTCGCAGCGGGAAGCGCCCGACAGGAAGTACAAGTACAACATTGCCAACCGCCTGGCGTGGACCATGGCCGGAGCCGGCGAGGATTTTGCGTACAGCCGGCGCGAGGTCATGGACGCGGACCGTCATCCCGACCGCGAGTACGTGTGCCAGGGCGGGTGGGGCCTGCACAGCCTCAACGGGTGTGTGCACCGGTGCTCCTACTGCGACGAGGCGTTCATCGTGACACTGATGCTCGACCTGGAGGATTTTGCCGGCCACGTCCGCCAAACGCTGGCCGCGCGCCCCCACCAGAAGCTATTCCGCTACGATATGTACAGCGACTCGATCTGCTTCGAGCCGGAGTATGGCGCGTCTCAAATCCTTGCCGACGTGTTCGCCGGGAGCAAGGACCAATACCTGCTGTTCTACACCAAGAGCAACAACGTGGACCACCTGCTCGAGCTCAAGAACCGCGAACGGTGCGTGTTTTACATGACCCTCACGGCGGAGCGCGCCGCACGCGAGTTCGAGCCCGGCGCTCCGTCGCTTGACCAGCGCATCCGGGCCCTGCGCCGCTGCCAGGATGCCGGCTACACGGTGCGCGCCGGCTTCTCGCCGATCATCCCGATCCGCGGGTGGCGGGAGGACGCCACGGCCGCCATTGAGAAACTCTTTGCCGGGGCCGCGCCGGAGACGGTGCGGCTGTGGGTCCTGTCCATGACACCGGTTCCCAATTTCGACGGCGCGCTGGGGTTCGAGCGCATGGACCCGCGCCTGGCGGACATGGCGATACGGGCGGACCCGGCGAAGGTTGGCTTGTGGAACGCCCCGTTTCCCGCGGAGGCCCGCGCGGAGATATATGAACACTACA
>JAKJGD010000505.1 GCA_022704585.1 Spirochaetota bacterium
GCCGCGTGCCAGCTCATGCGCGAGAAGTACTCCGCGGAGGACGTTACCATCGGCCTGAGCCTGGCCGGCGCCCTGACCCCGGCGGGACTCGGGCCCTCAACGGTCGTGCCGCTCATGAACCACGGCTTCGTGGACTGGCTTGTCGCGACCGGCGCAAATATGTACCACGACATGCACTATGCCTTCAACCTGCCGATGTACCGGGGCAGCCACAGCGTGGACGATGTGGACCTCCGCGACAAGGGCGTTACGCGCATTTACGACATCCTCTTCGATTACGAAGACGTGCTCATGGAGACCGACCGCATCCTGAGAAAAATCATGCTCCGCCCGGAGTTCCAGAAGGAGATGGGGACCAGGGAGTTCTATCACCACATGGGAAAAGTCCTGGACGAGTACGAGAAGAAAAACGGGCTGGGCGAGGTGAGCATCCTCGCGGCCGCGTACCGCAACGGGGTCCCCGTATTCACCTCCTCGCCGGGCGACTCGACCATCGGCATGAACGTGGCCGGGCTCGAGCTCCTCGCCGAGGCGGCCGGGCTCCAGGACAGGTTCAGGCTGAAGATCAACCCGAGCATCGACGTGAACGACTCGACCGCGATCATCCTGAACGCCAAGCGGTACGAGAAGGGCAAGACCGCGGTCATACTGATCGGCGGCGGGAGCCCCAAGAACTTCATGCTCCAGACCGAGCCGCAGATCCAGGAGGTGCTGATGATCCCGGAAGTCGGCCAGGACTACGACATCAACGTGACCGACGCGCGGCCTGATACCGGCGGCCTCTCCGGCGCGCCCCCCAGCGAGGCGGCGAGCTGGGGCAAGATCGATCCGACCATGCTGGACCAGACGGTGACCGCGTACATTGACGTGACCGTGGCGTTTCCCCTGCTGGTGGCGTACACCCTGAAAACGACCCAGCCCAAGCGGAAGAAGAGGCTCTACGAGCGCGGCGACGAGCTGCATAAAAAGCTGATCGAGTCCTACCTGGAGAACAACCGCGAGGTCGAGGAGCTGAAGTCTTTCATGAAAAAGCTGCAGGCGTAGGGAGCGTTCCATGAGGCAGACGATCTTCAAGCTTGCGGAGAAATACGGGACGCCGCTCTTCATCCTGGACCATGAACGGATACGGGAGAACTACCGCCTGTTCAAGAAGCATCTCCCCCGGGTGCAGTGCTATTACGCGGTGAAGGCGAACTCGAACCCGGAAATCATCAAGACGCTTTTTAACGAGGGCTCAAGCTTCGACGTGGCTTCGTACAACGAGTTCATGCAGGTGCACGAGTATATCAAGCATTTCGAGGAAGACGAAAAGCATTTTTACATCTGGGACAAGATCATCTTCTCGAACACCATAAAGGACCGCGAGACCCTCAGGAAGATCAAGAAGTACAAGCCCCTGGTGACCTATGACAACCTCGACGAGCTGAAAAAAATCAAGGACCACTGCTCCACGGCCGGGCTCGTGCTGCGGCTCAAGGTGCCGGACACCGGCTCCCAGGTGGAGATGAGCTCAAAGTTCGGGGCCGAACCGGCCGAGGCCTACGAGCTGCTGCACCATGCCGCGGAGCTGGGGCTGGACATCGAGGGCCTGAGCTTCCACGTGGGGAGCCAGTGCACCAATTTCGACAATTACACGAGGGCGCTGGAGCTCACCTCGGAGCTGCTTCACGAGGCGCGGGCCAAGGGGCATACCGTCAAGCTCATCGACATAGGCGGCGGGTTCCCCGTCCCCTACGACGCGCAAGTGCCGCGCTTCGAAAAGCTGGCGGATGTGCTCAATACGGATTTCAAGCGGCTTTTCCCCGACGATATCGAGATACTGGCCGAGCCGGGCCGCTTCATGGTGGCGACTGCCGCTATGCTCGTGACCGAGATCATCGGCAAGGCGCGCCGCGACGGAAAAATATTCTACCACATCAACGACGGCGTGTACCATACCTTCTCCGGCGTGGTGTTCGACCACTGGATCCCTAATTTTCACTCCTTCAAGCAGGGCAAACGCGAGGTCTGCGCGGTGGTGGGCCCCACCTGCGACAGCTTCGACAAGATCACGCTGTCCGCCCAGCTTCCCCGAAATCTAGAAATTGGTGACCGACTTTACACCGAGAACATCGGCGCCTACAGCACAGCCTCGACCACGCACTTCAACGGGTTCGACGGCGCGAAGATCATACATATACATAATAAATAACCTGACCCGAGGTCCGCAGGCGCATGGCTTACCGGCAGTTGCCGGAGTTGATGCCGCGACTAACACGGAATTGTACATATATGAACCGGATGGATAGATTTGGGCCAGCATGGAGTTCTTTAATCCGATGGCTTGCGCTCCACATCGCATTCCCGGGTGTTCGATTCCGGGGGATTCTGCTTGACATTCATCACTTATCGACTAATCTCATTTTATAACTGATTCTGGTTTCATGCGCAATATAATCCAAACGCGGGGGGAGACGTATGGCCATTGATATGAAATACCTGCCG